>CAYHAT010000254.1:0-5586 GCA_964354675.1 uncultured Actinomycetota bacterium
CAAGAAGACCCAGGACACCATCATCGCCCGCAACGTGCAGGAGCTGGGCGGGTAACGACCGGTGTTTGCCGGATCGCAAGCGATATGGTCGCTTGAAAAGGGGGTAGAGTGATGACCGATTGGGAACAGATGCGCCAGCAATGGCTACAGGGGTCTATCAGCAAGGGGCGCACGGAGATGCCGGAGAAGTCCTGCGGCATGTGCAAGAACTTCCGGCAGAACTCGGCCTCGGCGACGGGAGACGGTATGTGTCCCGTCATCAAGGAGGGCGAAGGCAGCAAGGTGGTCTTCGACAACACCGACGCCGCTGACTGCCCTCAATTTCTGTTGATAGAGCGCATCAGGACGGACACCAGTGAGTTCATGTGGGACCCCGATTTCCGGCCACAGCGGCAGATGCACGAGAAATAAGGCGGCGAACGAGGGTGTCCGGTTGAGGGCTTGCGAAGATGGTCAGCTGCAACAACTGCGGTCACGAGGGTTCCCTGGTGGGATTCCCATACGTAGCTCAAGCCGAGGGGGCGGGGCTCGATACCCTGCGGCGGTGTCCCGCCCGCGGCGAGCTGATCATCGCCCGTGGGTTCGCAGCGCGCGATGAAGACATCCCATCATCGGAGCCATGGTGCTTGAGCAACAAATGGGGCAGAAGGTTATTCTTTAAGGATAGGGAGGTAGAGAAGTGATCAAGTGTGAGAGCTGCGGATACGAGGGCGTGAAATCGGAATTCCGCTACCTGTATAACACCACCCTCGATGCCGAGACCGCCTACCGCGAGTGCCCGAAGTGCTACGGGTGGGTGACCGTGAACGAGCTGCAGGAAGAGAAGGTGGAGAAATCCCTGGATAAGGCCTAGGCCGGGGGATAAGATCACGGCACGCGGCGGCACGGGCGACCGCCTCCGCGTTCCTGCGGCGGTTATAGAGGAGTGGAGATGAGTCGTGAGGCTATAGTCACCAATATCCAACGCTATTCCATCAACGACGGCCCGGGGATACGCACCACCGTTTTCCTGAAGGGATGCGCGCTCAACTGCACCTGGTGCCATAACCCGGAATGCATCAATTTCTTTCCCGAGATCTATTGGAAGCAGTCCCTCTGCCGGCAGTGCGGCCGCTGCTTCAATACGTGCGAGCGGGAAGCCGTCCAACCACCCATCGCACTGGGCCAGGACGAAGAGAACGACCACTACTACAAGATCGACCTTTCCCGCTGCGACCACTGCATGGATTGTGTGGAGGCATGCATCTACGGGGCGCTGATCCAGGTGGGCGAGGCGAAGACGGTGGAGGAGATCCTGGAGGAAGTGGAGCGGGACCTTCCCTTCTATCTCAACTCCGGGGGCGGTATGACCGTGACCGGGGGAGAACCCACCTCCTTTCCCGAGTTTGCCCTGGACCTGCTGCGGGGCGCCAAGGAGCGCGGCATCCATAACTGCCTGGACACCAGCGGCTTCTGCGAATGGGAGATACTGGATGGCATGCGCCCTTACGTGGACATCTTCCTCTACGACGTCAAGTGTTTGAGCGGCAAGCAACATATCCTGAGCACCGGCGTGAACAACTCGCCCATCCTCGCCAACCTCAGCCGGCTGGCCGAGGCCGGCGAGGAGATCATCGTCCGCCTCCCCATCATCCCGGGCTTCAACGACGCGGTGGAACAGATGGAGGAGGTGGCCGATTACCTGAACCGCCTGGGGCCCACTGTCCTGCAGGTCGACCTGCTCCCCTTCCATAGCTGGTGCCAGGACAAGTACCGCTGGCTGGGCATGGATTGGCAGTTCAGGGAGACGGAGAGCATGGCCGTAAGCGATGTGGACGACCTGCTGGACGTGCTGGAGGAGAAGGGGCTGAATACGACCATCGGCGGCTGAAAGGAAGGACGGGGCGATATGGGCCTAGAGGGTCAAGTGGGCTTCATAAACGACATACAACTCTACTCCCTGAGCGACGGCCCGGGGATACGCTCCACCGTCTTCCTCAAGGGGTGCCTGCTCAACTGCAGGTGGTGCCACAATCCCGAGGGCAGCCGGCGCTACCCGCAGGTGTTCCCATACCAGACCAACTGCAACGGCTGCGGGGACTGCCTGGAGGCCTGTCCGGCCGGCGCCATAGAGATGGCGGAGCCCTGCCAGCCGCGCATATTGAGGGAGCGGTGCATCGACTGCTTCCAGTGCGCCGAGGTGTGCCGGGAGGATGCCATGGTGGTGTGGGGCAGGATGGTCAGCGTGGACGAGGTCATGGAGGAAGTGCAGGCGGACCAGCCCTTCTACAAGCATTCCGGGGGAGGGATGACCGTCTCGGGAGGTGAGCCCCTCGCCCAGCCGGAATTCGTGCGCGCCCTCATGGCGGCTGCCAAGGAGAGGGGCATCAGCACGGCACTCGACACCTGCGCTTACGCGGTGTGGGAGATAGTGGAAAGGGTCCTGGAGGTGACAGACCACGTCCTGCTGGACATCAAGCACATGGACCCACAGGCCCATCGTGCCTATTGCGGCGCCCCCAATGAGCTCATCCTGGAAAACGCCGCTAAGATCGCGGCCCTGGTCATACCGCTGCGCTTCCGGGTACCCCTCATCCCGGGCTTCAACGATTCCGAGGATAACCTGGCCCGCACCGCGGAATTCATCGGCGCCCTTTGCGGGAACGGCCGGGAATGTGCGGTGGATATACTCCCGTACCATCCCTATGCCGGGGCCAAGTACAGGATCTTCGGATTGGATTACCCCTTCCCCGCGGGGGAGGGGTATGACGAGGAAAAGCTCGCGGGGATCGTGGACATATTCGTCTCGAGGGACCTCGCGGTCACCGTGGGCGGCTGAGGAAGGGGATGTATATAGGCGTTTGCACGAGAACGAGTGGCGGGGATCTTAAGAGAGCGTAAAGGACGTAGGACATAGCCGTATCGATCGCAAGGGCCTTTTTTGAGATCGCAATGGGCCGATAAGAAGGAGGTATGAGGATGAGTTGTGGCGAGTGCAAGTGGTTCTTCCCCCTGGACGAGGACCCCAACCGGGGAGACTGCGTGCAGCGTGAAGGGGACGAGAAGAGCGAGTATTATACGGCCAAGCCCTGCGGCGCCGAGGATGCCGCGTGTGAAAAGTACGAGAAGAAGTAGACGGGGCGATCTTCGCGGAAAGGCGGGTGTGAGGGAACGGGGAACGCCGTATGCCAGCTTATGTCGTGGGCAGAGGCTTGCCAGACCATCCTGGCCACCCTTGGGAGTACACCCGCCACGCCGGCAGGGACCCGCAAGAGTATATGGCGTGCCTGTACGAGAAGCATGCCCGCGAGCAAAGCCAGCCTGAAGGAGTGAGAGCACCTGCACGGGACGGGAGTAAAGCGAGGGGCCTATGAACATTACATGTGACCGCTGCGGTTACGAGGGGAGTGGCGAGGAGTTCCGGCACATCGGTAACGCGATGTGCTGCGGGCCGCTCACCTTCCGGGAGTGTCCCAGCTGCAAGAACCCGGTCATCTGCGACCGCCAGGAGATGCGGGAGGAGATCGAGAACACGGCGCGCGAGATATCGCTCAGGATCGAGGCCGCGGTGACCTGCAAGGACACTACCCAAGCTAAGGACCTGTTAAAGGAGCTGTGCTTCCTCAACCAGTGCCTGAACCTCGACGCCATCAACGATTATGTGCGGTTGAAGAAGCGGGAGGTCAACCGCATCGACCGGGCGGCGGCCTCCCCCTCATAAGCGGCAGACGGTTGGATACGATCCCTCCGCAGGGTCGGGACTGCGCCGATTGCGGCCCGGACCCCTTTCTACTCTTTCCCGTATCATGGAAAACATCCCGGGGCAACGCATGTTTCAACCATGGCGAAACAGGATATGAGATGATTACGTTCATGCGAGTTGGACCACGAGGGATATATGCGTAGCGATAAGGGGGTCGGATGATGCTAGCAGCTGAAAACCACCTGCTGGGCGGGGTGAGGGTGCTCGACCTGTCCACCGTGTTGGCGGGGCCCTACTGTACCATGGTCCTCGGTGACCTGGGGGCGGAGGTCATAAAGATCGAGAATCCCAAGGGCGGCATCTTCGCCGGTGATTTCTCGCGCGTGCCGGCACAGTATCACGTGGGAGGGATCGGCGCTTATTTCCTGGCCATCAACCGTAACGAGAAGAGCCTGGCCCTCGACCTGGCTTCAGAGGCGGGCAGAAAGGTCTTTCACGACCTGGTTAAGGTGTCGGACGTGGTCTTCGATAATTCCAGGCCCAGCGTACTGCCTAAGATCGGCGCCGACTACGAGACGCTCAAGGAGGTCAACCCCCGCATCATCTCCGCCTCACTCTCGGGATACGGGCACACCGGGCCGGATGCGGAGATGCCCGCCTACGATGTCACCGTGCAGGCGCGGGGCGGGACCATGAGCCTTACCGGAGAGCCGGGGCGGCCGCCGGTGAGGATGGGGCTGGCCATGGGGGACCTCGCGGGGTCGCTGTTCTCGGCCGTCGCCGTCATCTCCGCCCTCTTTAGCCGTGAGATCACCGGTAAGGGCCGGCGTCTGGACGTGGCACTGCTGGACTGCCAGGTCTCCCTCCTCACCTACCTCGCTCAATACTATCTCGTAGGGGGGCTCGTCCCCGGACCCCAGGGGAGCGGTCATGAGAGCCTGATACCCTATCGCGCCTACAAGGCTGCGGACGGTTACCTGGTGGTGGCCTGCCCCAACGAGAGGCATGCGCAGAACCTCTTCCGGGCCATCGGCCGGGAGGACCTGCTGGAGGATCCCAAGTTCAACAACGTCATCTCGCGCTTCATCAACCAGGGCGAGGTCAACGCCCTGCTGGAGGAGGTCTTCGCCCGCAAGACCATCGAGGAATGGGCTCCCCTCCTCGACCGCTTCCAGGTTCCATGGGACCCGGTGAACACCATCGACAAGGCCCTCTCAGACCGCCAGGTCCTGGCCCGCGACATGGTAGTAGAGATAGAGCATGCGTGCAGCGGCGAGAAATACAAGACGGTCGGGAATCCCATCAAGGCCTCGGACACCGTGCAGGACTACGCACCCGCTCCGCTGCTGGGACAGCATACCCGGGATGTACTGGCAGATATCCTGGGATATGATGGGGAAAGGATCACCGGTCTTTTCGAGGCCGGCACGGTAAAAGAGCAGGGTCCGGAGGAGCTGGAGGAAGTCTGCAACACCTTCACCTCCCTGCGCGAGACATACCTGCAGCAGTTGTTGGGCAGAGAGCCCTGATCCTGTGGATCAGGGTTGGCAGCCTGCATCGTTCCAGAGCCGACTTCTATTATTTCACCATCTCGGGTGGAAGAAATGCCATGGGTTTGTGTAACGTGGATTGCAAAGCCCCGACCCCAGGATTACATTGTAAGTAGATCGAGGGGGTAAAAGGACCGGCACGCAGTTTTACAGCTGGATACGCAACACCGCATCTGGATTCGCTCCACGTTTCTTGGTCAAGCAGCAGCAACTCCTTTGCACATAGTGCATGCCACATCGGGAGGCCGGCCATTGACAGTACATGCGCCCGAGTAAGGGAGGTAGAAAGAGATGCAGGCGGTAGAGACACATCCCATCGAGGAGATCGAGAAGAGCGGGCAGTGGTGGTGGTGG
>CAYHAT010000255.1:0-5542 GCA_964354675.1 uncultured Actinomycetota bacterium
AACAACCTGGCCAAGGGCACGAACATAAAAGCGCCCTTGGTCTTCCAGGGAGGGGTGGCTGCCAATCTGGGCATGAAGCGCGCCTTCGAGGAGGCCCTGCAGGTGGAAGTGGTCGTCCCCGAACACTTCGCGGTGATGGGGGCCATCGGCGCCGCCCTGCTGGCCCAGGAACTCGGCCTGTCAGCCTCCAATTTCAAGGGGTTCAGGGTCACCGAGATCGAGTACCGCACCTCCAGCTTCAACTGCAAGGGCTGCTCCAACAACTGCGAGATCGTGAAGATCATGGTGGAGGGCGACGTCCTCGCCCGCTGGGGCGGCCGCTGCGGCAAGTGGGAGCTGGACCTCCCCGGCATGAAGACGGCGGGCACGCCGGCCCGCTAGTCGCGCACACCCACCCCCCGCTTTAATGGGGTCGTGTCTTCGTTCTTCGGTTATCTGATCCTTTGGTGATTGCTTTCCATCTACATGCAATACCGAAGAACGAAGGCACGACCCCATTAAACCGCCACGTCAAGACCCCCGCCGCATGATCGCGGCGGGGGTTTCTTGTGCTGTTAAACAACTCTACTGTTGCGGCGGCGGAGGGGGCGTGTACGTAGGCGGTAGTTGAGGCCCCTGGGGCGGGACGGCCGGGCCGCTGCCAAGTATGTACATGATCACGAAGTTGACGATGGGGATTATCCACAGGATGCCCCACCAGCTCTCCTTGCCGCAAGCTTCCGAGATGTCCATCATCACGATAACCAGCATCACAAGACCTACGATGTTGATGCAGGGGATGAACATAGTGATGAAGATTATCCAGAACCAGGAGCTCTCACGAGTCGACAGTTCCACCATCATCCAGTAGTTGAGGAAGGGGACCCAGGCATACCAGCTTTTCTGGTAGCCCAGCTTCTTGCCTATGCGATACAACAGCCATGCGACGAGGACGTAGAACAGGATACCGACCAGAAATAATCCGAGAAATAATCCCCAGCTGAACCCGGTGGTGGTAGTGTAAACGACAACGTCCTTAAGCCATGACAACCCTAACATAACAACCCCCTTATCTTTCAGTCCCTGTCAGTTTTCCTTACGTGCCGTTTGTACCCTCCTTTGCATATACAGAACTTCCGTATATTGTTCCCAATTCCTTGTTCCTGTTGAACCCGATCGGGTTCTCGTCGTTGATCGCCTGCACCATGCATCGTTCCTCATGGGACCTGACGCTAGGGCAGCCCGCTCTCGCGCAGGATGATGCGGTGGTCCATGAGCTCGACCCGGCTTATCTTCGCCGATACCAGCTTCTGCTCGCCGAAGACGTCCACCAGCAGGAGCTTGCCGCCTTCGGGCTTGATCTCCACCACGTCATCCATAACCTTTTCCAGTTCGCCTTCCTTATCCAGGAAGACCGCGGCCTCACACATTGCCGCCTCCTTCCCTCTCGCTCATCTCTCTCGCCAGTTCCACGGCCTGCTCTATAAGCTTGGGAAGCGGCGTCCCGCTGGTCCCCATGATCTCGATGCGGGGGTGGGTGAGGGGCAGCAGGATCTTGCGCCCGGGCGCGGAGGATATGGCCGTGGCCATATCCGGCGTCAGCTCCCCCATCATGGAATTGGGCACGAGGATGGAGATGCTCCCCATGACCACATCCGCCTCCCCGATGCACACGCGCACCGCGTTCTCCCCCGTAGCGCCCCGGTTGGCCCGGGCTTTCATCATGTTGCCGGTAGCGATGGCGTTGGCGCCCAGGGCGATGATCTCCGTATCCTCGGGTAGGCTCTTCCTCAACTCCAGGATGATCTGGTGACCGATGGAGCCTCCCATGCCGTCGATAACGGCGATCTTCATCTATTCCTCTCCCTTTTCAGAGCCAGGATTCGAATTCCTCCACGAAAGCCTTCTTGGGCCTGGCGCCTATGATCTTCTTGGCCTCCTTGCCCTTGTCGAAAAGGATCATGGTGGGGATGGACTGGACCTGGTAGTCGCGAGCTACCCCCATGGACTCATCGACGTTAAGCTTGCATACCTTGATCTTGCCTTGCCAGTCGGCAGCGGCCTCCTCCAGGATAGGTCCCATCATCTGGCAGGGGCCGCACCAGGGCGCCCAGAAATCCACCAGGGCCGGCACATCGCTCTTGAGCACCTCCTGCTCGAAATTGTCGTCGTTCAACTCCGTGATCTTTCCCGCCACGGGTCACACCTCCCGTCTCTTTTCTGTCGTTACTCCAACACATTACGCCGGGCCCGCTCATGCGGCAAACAGCCGGTCTCTTAGGCTTTCGCACTCCCTCCTGCTCCCGTTCCGCCTCCGGAAGCTATAGTCTGCTGCTCAGATATATGCCGTTCCCTTCAGGCTCTCCACGTGGAACTGCGCTCGCAGCGCCGCTCTCACCCCGTCTCCAACGGCGGCGGCCACCTGCCATACGGCGTCGGAACGCACGTCCCCCGCCGCGAAGACTCCCTTGACGTTGGTCTGCAGGGAGTCGTCGGTGAGGACGAACCCTTTTTCGTCCAGTTCTATTATTCCCTTTATCTCATCGGTGTTGGGCATGTTCCCCACGTAGACGAATACTCCATCCACGGGGACCTCTTCCTCGCTGCCGTCCTCTACGTCCGCCAGCAGCAGCCCGGTGACCGTATTCTCCCCCTGGATCTCCCTTACCGTCTTCTTCCATTTGAACTCCAGCTGTGGATGGGACAGGGCGCGTTCCTGCAGTATCTTGCCGGCCCGCAGGCGGTCCCTGCGATGCACCAGGATCACTTTCTTCGCGAAGCGGGTGAGGAACATGGCCTCTTCCACCGCCGTGTTCCCCCCTCCCACCACGGCCACCACCGCGTCCCGGAAAAAGGCGCCGTCGCAGGTGGCGCAGTAGGAGACTCCCCGGCCGTGGAAGCGGTCTTCCCCCGGCACCCCCAGGGTGGCGGGGCGCATGCCCATGGCCAGGATCACCGCGTGAGCCCGCATCTTGCCCTCCGACATCTCCAGCACCTTGATGTCGCCCTCGTCGCGCAAGCCCTCCAGGGGATTGTAGGGGTTGATCTTCAATCCGAAGCCCTCCGCCTGCCGGCGCATGCGGTCAACCAGCTCGAACCCGGATATGCCCTCGGGGAAACCGGGGTAATTCTCGATCTTCTCGGTAAGCGCGGGCGCTCCACCGGGGGCCTGTTTTTCGACGAGCACGGTGTCCAGGCGCGCGCGGCAGAGGTAGATGCCCGCGGTCAGGCCCGCGGGGCCTCCCCCCACGATAATGACGTCCGTGATCTTGTCTTCCATGCCATCCTCCGCCGCTCGCGAGACGTAACTATATATGTTATAGCATTACAGCCCCGATTATAAACGCATCCGCAACTTCCGACCTGTTCTGGGTCAGGCGAGAATCGGGCGCGACAGACTGCAGCGCGGAAGCGCCAGCGCCGTCTGCGACGCGACGGTGCCAGTGCCTTAACGTTTCGGAACGTTATGGCCTGGCACGCATACATCTCATGTACAAGTCTGGGCGTGAATCTATGCCTGGGGTCGACTATAGGAGGAGGGAGCTGACCGTGTCCTCCAGGTCCTTGAGGGTGCGGCACACCCGCGCCTCCTTGCAATAGGGGAGGTATTCCCCCATGACGCTGTCTCCAGTGTCCCAGAAAGGCTTGGTCTCGGGGTTGAGCCAGATGATCCCCTTGGCCCGGTCGCGGATCTTCTCCAGCGCCCGGATGCCGGGGTCGTTGTAGTTGTTGCGGGCGTCCCCGATGACCATGATATAGGTGCGGTAACCCACGTCCTGCAGGTTCTGCTCGCAGAACGACCGGAAGACCTCGCCGAAATCGCTGCGGGCGTTGTAGGAGATGTCCGCCTCGGAGAGGGCGCGGCGCACCCCCTTCTGGATGTCCTCGTCGCGAAAGAAGTCGGTCACCTCTCCCAGGTCGTCCACGAAGACGAAGCTGCGCACCTTGGCCAGGCAGTCCTGGATGGTGTACACGAACTGCAGCATGAACTGGGAGACGCGGGCCACGGAGGACGAGATATCGCACAGCACCATGAGTTCGGCCTTCTCCATCCGCTTGTGTTTCAACTTGAGCTCGAAGGGCACCCCGCCGTGCTGCATGTTCTTGCGCAGGGTGGCCTTGACATCCAGCTTGCCCCGCTTAAGCTGTTTCTCGCGCAGGTTGATCTTGTTGCGCAGCTTCTTGGCCAGGATGTCCACGGCCTTGCGCATCTGCTGCAGCTCGAACTCGTCCAGCCCCGAGAGGGGGCGGTTCATGAGCCTCTCCACCCGCTCCGAACTGGGGACCTTGTCGACGTTGCGGGCCTGTTCCCTCTCCACGTAGCGGCGCACCTGCCTGCGCAGGGCGTCGCGGTTCGCGGTGAAGGCATCCTCCACCTGTTGCAGCTCCTCCTCGCTCCATCCCTCCTCGCGCAGGTGGGAGAGGAGTTCCTGCAGTTCTCTCTCGATCTCCTCCCAGTCGAAGACGTCGAATATACGGCGTGTGTACATGCCCACCTGCATGCGGGTGGCGAGCTGGGATGTCCCCACCTGTCCGGCCGCCATGCGGATCATGGACTCCCACTCCCCTCCCCGGCCCGAGATCAACATGGGCAGCATGGGGTTCATGCCTTCGCCCTGCTTAAGACCTCGCATCTCCTCCTCCAGGCGGGCGAGGAGTTCGTCGTCGAGGCTCTCCGCCTCCCCGCTGCTCTCGAGGCTATAAAAATAGAGGGGGAAGAGCTCCTCGAAGACGGGCGTGTCCTTGTTGCGCTTCACCACCGCCGCTTTCAAGGCGGCCTTGAACGGCCCGGGGTCGTCCAACCCCACCACGGTGATGGCGCCCATGGCATCGATGCTCTCCGCGGTGGATACGGATACCCCCCGTCCCCGCAGGCCTGCGATGAAATCGAGGACCCTTTCCTCCAACTCACTCCTCCGATGCGCCCAAGGCACGTATTCGCGATGCCGGTCTTTGACATAGATAAGCGGCAGGGTGCGCTGCCGTTGTCAGCCCTCTACGATCTGGCGCAGGCTGTCCTTCGCCTTCTGGATGTCCTTCTCGTACTTGAGGATGATGTTCAGGGTGCCCTTCACTATCTCCTGGTCCAGGGATTCAGCGTTGAGGACCACCAGGGCACGGGCCCAGTCCAGCGTCTCACTGATGCCGGGGGTCTTCTTGATATCCAGCTTGCGCAGGCGTTGCACCGCCTTCACCACCTGCTCGGCCAGGCGTTCTTCTATGCCGGGTACCTTGAGGCGCACGATCTCCAGCTCCTGCTCCCAGTCCGGGAAGTCGATGAACAGGTGCAGGCAGCGGCGCTTGAGGGCGTCGCTGAGCTCGCGGGCGTTGTTGCTGGTGAGCACGACCATGGGGATGTGCTTAGCCTTGAGGGTTTCCAGCTCGGGAATGCTCACCTGGAAGTCGGAGAGGATCTCCAGCAGGAAGGCCTCGAATTCGGGGTCCGACTTGTCCACCTCGTCGATGAGGATGAGGGCGGGCCTCTCGGAGGTGATGGCCTTGAGTAAGGGACGGGGCACGATGAACTTCTGGGAGAAGAAGACCTCGTCCTGCCTGGCCACGC
>CAYHAT010000256.1:0-5520 GCA_964354675.1 uncultured Actinomycetota bacterium
GTCGAGGACCTGCGCTGCCTCCACACCCTGAGCGGCGCCGCCGATGTGGTGAACGGCTACAAGCGTAACCGCAGCGATCCCTGGTATCGCGTGTTCCTCGGCTCGACCTACAACTCGATCATCAGGCTCATCTTCGCCATACCCATCCGCGATACCGACTGCGATTTCCGCCTCATGCGAGGCGACCTCGTGCGCGGCCTCGACCTGCGCTCGGAGGGAGGCGCCATCTGCGTTGAGATGGTCAAGGGGCTGCAGGCCGCCGGTGCCACCTTCGCCGAGATGCCCGTTAGCCACTACCCGCGCGAAGTGGGCAAAAGCCAGTTCTTCCATTTGAAAAATCTGGTTGTAATGAGCGGGGAACTTGCGTCATTATGGTGGAGGTTATTAAAGCGAGGTGAAGTATAACATGCAGCCCGTAGTCCCACCCGAGGAATATTACTCGGGGAAACGGGTCCTGGTCACCGGCGGAGTGGGCTTCATCGGTAGCAACCTGGTACGGCACCTGGTACGCCTGGGCGCCAGCGTTACCGTTATCGACGCCTGTTTCCCAGACCAGGGAGCCAACCTCTTCAACCTCAAGGACGCCCTGGACGAGCTGGTGCTCGTGGTGGCGGACATCGGCTCTACGGACGAGATATCCAACTACATCGTGGACCAGGATGTCGTGTTCAACCTGGCCGCCTGCATCAGCCACATAGGTTCGCTGCACAACCCCCTCCAGGACCTGGAGCGCAACTGTGCCAGCCAGCTCCGCTTCTTGAGCGCCCTCGCCGAGCTCAGCCCACAGGTGCGCGTCATCTATACCGGTACCCGCAGCCAGTACGGCAATCCGGTCTATCTTCCCATCGACGAGGACCATCCCCTCAAGCCCGTGGACATCAATGGCGTGCACAAGACCGCGGTGGAGGAGTACCACCGCATCTTCCACGGACTGAACAAGGTGCGTTATACATCGTTGCGGCTGACCAATATCTACGGCCCGCGCCACCAGATGCAGCACGATGGGCAGGGGTTCCTCAACTGGTTCATCCGCCAGGGACTCTCCGGCCAGGAGATACGTGTATTCGGAGACGGCCGGCAGGAGCGGGATTTCCTCTACGTAGAGGACGTGGTCGAGGCCCTGCTGTTGACGGCTCCCGAGCAAAAATGCGAGGGCGAGGTCTTCAATCTTGTTTCCGGTACCCCAATATCCGTATGCGAGGCCGCCGAAGCGGTCTGCAACCTGACGGGCACGACATGGCGGTGTATCCCCTATCCACCCGATCGCAGCTCGGTCGAGCCCGGCAGTCTCCGCATGGACGGCTCCCGCCTCCAGAGACTTCTCGATTGGAAGCCTGGTTCGGACTTCTACGAGAGCCTGGAGGAGACCATCTCCTTCTACCGCCAGCACGGCTCCCGCTATTTCCACGGCCGCAGGGGCAGTGTGGTCCTTACCGAGAAGGGACCGGAGTGAGCGCGGTCGAGGTACCCTTCCTGGATCTATCCCGCCAGAACATGGAGCTGAGAGACGCACTCTCAGAGGCGTTTTCGCTTTTCCTGCAGCGGAGCCGCTATATCCTGGGCCCCGAGGTCGCTTCCCTGGAGGATGAATTCGCCTCCTATTGCGGGGCCGCCGCAGGGATCGGGGTAGCATCGGGGACCGACGCGCTGCTACTCGCCCTCAAGGCCCTGGGCGTGCGGCCGGGCGATGAGGTCATCACCACGGCCCTCTCCGCCCCTCCCACCGCCGTGGCTATCTCCCTCGCCGGCGCCGTTCCGGTGTTCGTGGATATAGACCCGGTGTCTCGCTGCATCGACCCGCGCCTGTTAGAGGGCAGTGTCTCTGCCCGCTCCCGCTTCCTGCTCGTGGTCCACCTGTACGGTCGCATGGCGGATATGCCGGAGCTCGCGAAGGTGGCCGAGGCCAACGGCCTGGTCCTGGTGGAGGACTGCGCTCAGGCGCATGGCGCCGCCGCGCACGGGAGAAAGGCCGGCACTTGGGGGCGGGCGGGCGGCTACAGTTTCTATCCCACCAAGAACCTGGGGGCGTATGGAGACGGCGGGATGGTGATAACGGACGATGCGGGACTGGCCGGGCGCTTACGTGCCCTGAGGGATTACGGCCGCGTGGACCGCGACCGCCTGGGGGAGATCGGCCTCAACAGCCGCCTGGACGAGCTGCAGGCTGCCTTCCTGCGCATCAAGCTCGGACGGCTGGACGCATGGAACCGCCGCCGCCGTGAACTGGCCTGCCGTTATCTGGAAGGGCTTTCCGGTCTGACCTTGCGCCTGCCCGATTGGGATGGAGACCAGAACCACTGCTTCCACCTCTTCGTGGTGGAATGTGAGGAACGCGAGGCCCTCCGCCTGCACCTGGAGCATAAGGGCATCCAGACCGCAGTCCATTATCCGGTTCCCTTGCACCTGCAGGAGCCTTACCTCACAGGCGGCAAGCCGGCCTGTTCGTGTCCCATAGCCGAACGTGTAGCCGAACGAGCCCTATCCCTTCCCCTCTACCCCCAGATGACCGATGCGGAGCAGGAGAAGGTCATCGACGCCATCCGCGATCTCCTCGCATGATCGGCTGCGTGTTCTTCTGGTCGCGTGCTATTGCGGGGCTTGTATAAAGATCGATCGGTGCGTCCCGGTGCTATCGGTTACGCATAGAGCAATACCCGACTTTCCAAGCTACCGTTCTACAAGCATGTGGTAAGGCGCCTACAGTCCATCTTGCGCGGCTGCGGACCCTCCTGGGCGGCGTACCCCACCGGGATGAGCGCCATGGGCCGCAGGTCCTTGACCAGCCGCAACGCCCGGGCCGCCTCTTCTTCCCGGAAAGCTCCCACCCAGCAGGCGCCTAATCCCAGCGCCGTCGCCGCCAGGAGCATATTTTCTATAGCCGCCGCCGTGTCCTGGATGGAATAGAGCTCCACGCCTCGCTGGCCGTAGCTCAGGGAGTGGGACGCCAGGTCCGCGCATACCACGATGACCACCGGGGCATCGGTTACGAATCCCTGTCCCAGCGCGGCCGCGGCCAGCTCGCGTTTGAGTTCCGCGTCCCGGACCACGATGAACCTCCAAGGCTGCACGTTTCCCGCCGAAGGCGCCTGGCAACCGCAACGCAACAACTCCTCCACCATTTCCTCCGGCACATCCCGGGCAGGGTCGAAGGAGCGCACGCTGTGCCTCTTTTCTATCGCCTCGAAGACATCCATATCCGTAATCCTTTCAGACCAGGTCCACATGGGCGGGTATGCCCGCCACCGACTCGGCATGCAGTACGGCGTTGCGCACCGCCTGGGACATGACCACCGAGCCTATTACGCCCACCATGTCCGCCGAGGCTTCGACCTGGCCGGTGGCGGCCGCGAATACCAGGTCGCCGTCGAGCTTGGTATGGCAGGGAGAGATGGCCCTGGCGAAACCGTTATGCCCCCTCTGCGCCACCCAGTTCACATCCGTCTTGGAGAGCCTAGCGTTGGTCACGATCACTCCCAGGGTGGTGTTGGTGAGGGGCGGGGGCTCGCACGTCGCGCAGAGTAAGTTCTCGATACACGTCTCGGTGCATGCGAAGCCGCCCTCGGGCAGGCGGGCGCCTGCGATCACCTCTCCTTTTTCGTCCACGACGTCGCCGAAGGCGTTGACCACCACCAACGCGAATACCTGCAGCGTGCCTCCCTCGAACCAGGCCGTTCCCAGGCCGCTCTTGGTGCATCTGGCGTGGCCGAACATCATCCCTACCGTGGCCCCCATACCCGCGCCCAGGTTCCCCTGCCGGGTGATATCATCTGTGGCCTCCAGGCAGGCACGGTATCCCATCTCGTCGTCCGGCCGCGCGGCGGGGTCGCCCACCCCCAGGTCGAAGATGACGCCGGCGGGGACGATAGGCACCCGCGCCACTCCCGTCTCGAAGCCGATGCCCTTCTCCTCCAGGAAACGCACGACGCCTATGGTGCTGGCAATACCGAAGGCGCTGCCTCCGGAGAGGACGAAGGCATGTACCTCCTCCACCAGGTTAACCGGGTTCAGCAGGTCGGTCTCACGGGTGCCCGGCGCTCCGCCACGCACATCCACGCCTCCCTTGGTCCCGGGCGGCAGCAGCACTACGGTGCATCCCGTAAGGCCCACCTCGTCCTGCGCGTGTCCGACCTTGACGCCGTCGATCTTGAAGGCCATACCTCCTCCCTTCTTGCCGTTAGCTTGCGGGGTTCCACAGACGCGGCATATCAGGGCTTTGATCCTCTACTGCTTGAGAAAGGGGTCCGCTATCCGCTGTCAAAATCATCCTCCAAACGGAAGGGTCTCAAGCGTCGATCTCTCGTCGCTCACCGAAACATGCCTCAAGGAAGGCATCCATTTCCGCATTTAATTCCCCGGTGCGTTCCAGGTGTGTTGAATGTCCGGCGTCCTCGTAGACCACCAGGCTGGCCTGGGGCAGAAGCTCACACGTGCGGCGATTGGCCTTGTCGCTGGTGAGCTTGTCTTTCGTCCCCACGAACATCAGCACGGGCACATTCACCTCGGGCAGATGCTCCTCCACGTGGTAGTCGAAGCATGCCTTTGCCGCCAGGGACGTGACCGGCACCGGGGTTGAAAAAGACATCTCCCGCTGCAGCTCCACCTCGTCCGCCGGAGGCTTCTTCCCGAAAGCGGCCCAGCGGCAGATGAGATAAGCGTATGATGTGTTGCGCAGCATCTCCCTTCCCCACTCCACCAGACGGTACTCCCGCCCCCCCATGACCAGGAACGGCGAGAGAGGAAAGGGGTAGAAGCGCCTGACCACGCCGCTCATATAGATGCTCTCCACGACATCGGTGCCGGTTGAATCGATGATCATCATCCCCTTCAGCCTGCCGCGGTACTCCTTCCCGAAATGCTCGTGGAACTTGAACGCGGTGAAACCCCCCATGCTGTGCCCGGCGATCAAGAACTCCTCCGGGTCGAATGCATCCACCACCGCCTTGAGGTCCTCCGCCAGGCGGTCGATAGCGAAGTCCTTGCTGGCGGGCATGGCGGACTTACCATGGCCGCGCTGGTCCATCGAGACCACCCGGTAGCGGTCGCACAGATGGGACATCTGGTACCGGAAAATAGTGTGATTGCAGGTCCAGCCGTGCGCGAAGAACACGGTGGGGCCGGCATCGCCACAGTACTCCACGTGCAAAGCGGTCCCGTCTTGCGATGTTATCCCTTCCATGACTTCTTTGCCCCCGGTGCAGTGGGGATCCCGGGCGCCATCCTTTGACCTGATATGGTCGAGACGCCGCACGATGGACGGGGTCGCCAGCAACCCTAGCGATACGGCGACAGCTCCGATCGCAGATCTTTTCACAGCCCGCTCCTTTCCGTATTGCGGCACCCCCATACAAACCTAGAGCATCCTAATCCCCGAACCGGATGAGGTCCCCTGCGAACCTCAAGGCGTCATCCCTGCTCTTGATCGCGCCCTCCAACTGGGCGATGCGCACCTCTTTACGTATCTCGCCGATGGCCGGGCCCTCCGACAAACCCAGTTCCTCCATGAGATCGCGGCCCCCGATG
>CAYHAT010000257.1:0-5508 GCA_964354675.1 uncultured Actinomycetota bacterium
CCACCTTCTTGCCCATCTTGAGGGCCATGGCGATCTCGGAGAGGGTGCCGTATTCCCCGCCTACCGCCAACACCGCGTCCGCGGTGCGCACGATGATAGCGTTGCGTGCCTGGCCCATGTCCGTGGCGATGGCGTAGTCCACGTAAGGGTTGGCATCACCGCGGAAGGGGCCGGGCAGGACGCCGATGGTTGTTCCACCCGCCTCCCTGGCGCCCCGGCAGGCGGCTTCCATGACCCCGCCCAGGCCGCCGCAGATGATGATCGCATCACGCTTGGCCAGCAGGCTCCCTATCTCGTAGGCCCAACGTTCCTCTTCCTCGTCGCAGAACTGGCCGCCTATAACCCCTATATACATGCGGCGTTTACCTCCTTATAGAGAACGGCAACTGTGTAATGCTCATCATTCCGGGCTTTCGTCTTCCGCCGAGATAAACGACCTGGCCGCCTCCTCCGCGGCGGCATAGACGTCCTTGAGCGGGACGCCGGATGCGACCGCGGCCTTACGGCAGTCCTCGTATTCCGGGGCGATGTTCACGGGCCTGCCCTCCTGCCGGGCGAGTTTCACGCGCAGGAGGCCGAAGGGGGTGTCCACCTGGATGATCTCCCGGTCCAGGTACTCCTTGTCCACCTCGGAGATGCGCATGCCCAGGGTCTTGGTCTCGGCGAACATCACATCTTTGATATCCTCTTCCCGCGAGGGCGGCACGAGGACGCTGAGGGTCACGGCGGGGCGCGCCTTTTTCATCTGGATGGGGTAGAGCCATACATCCTCGGCGCCCGCCTCGAAGAGCTTCTCTACCACGTAAGGGTAGAGCTCCGGGTTCATGTCGTCGATGTTGGTCGAGAACACCAGCCGGCGCTCCCTGGTATGTCCCCGCACAGCGCCCTCGCGCTCACCCAGGAACGCCCGCAGCAGGTTGGGTATCTCCAGCTCCCGGTCGCCCGCCCCGTAACCCACGACCTGGATGCGCATGGGCGGGAGCAGGCAAAAGTCCTCAGCCAGGGCCGCCGCGATGGCCGCCCCGGTGGGCGTGACGATCTCCGAGGGGATGCCGCTGGAATAGACCGGCACGTCTTTTAAGATCTCGACTACCGCAGGAGCAGGGATGGGTAGTATACCGTGGTGGGTCTTGACCATGCCCGTGCCCATGGGCAAAGGGGAGCAGAGCAGTTCCTCCACACCCAGGTGCTCCAGGCCTGCCGCCGTTCCCGCCACGTCGACCAGGGTGTCCGCGCTCCCCAGTTCGTGGAAATGGACCTGATCGATGCTGCGCGAGTGGATGCGGCTCTCGGCCTCGGCGAGCAGGGCGAAGATGCGCTGGCTCTTCTCCTTCACGCCCTTGGCCAGGTCGCTCTTCCCGATGAGGCTCTTGATGTGGGCATAGGTCCTGACCACCCCGCGCTCCTGCGTCCGCACGTTGATCTTTACGGCGCCGATGCTCTTGCGCTCGGTCCTGTCGGCGCTTATCTCCACCTCGCTCAGGCCCAGCTTGGAGGCCACCGACCGGTACACCTCCAGGGGGACGCCGAGGTCGACCAACGCGCCGAGCATCATGTCACCGCTTATCCCGGCAAAGGCGTCAAGGTAGAGGGTCTTCATCTCCTGCCTGGCTCCCCACTGCTCAACCGGTTCCCTCCGCGCCATAAAGGGTCTGGCAACTCCTGGCGGGGCGGCTTTCGTCCATGCTGCCGCTGCGATAACCCTCCAGGTCTAGCATTATGCGCCGGAAACCCAGACCCCTCAATTTCTTCACCGCTTCCTCGCGGTTGTCCTTCCCGTCCAGCAGCTCCAACTCGTCCGCGCCTACCTCTATGCGGGCCGCGTCGGGAGCCTCCAGCCTGACCCTCACCTGGCGCAGGCCCAAACGCTCCAGTACCTCTTCAGCCGCATCGACCCTCGCGATCAGCTCTCGCGTCAGCTCCATACCGTAGGGGAAACGCGTGGCCAGACAGGGGCGGGAGGGTGCATCCCAATTGGGAAGACCCGACTCCCTGGCCAGGGCGCGGATGTCGTCCTTGGCCAACCCAGCTTCCTCGAGCGGGCTCGACACGCCCATCTCCAGGGTTGCCCTACGCCCCGGACGATAGAGGCTGGCGTCATCCAGGTTCGAGCCCTCTAACACGGCTTCGAAATCCCTCTTATCGGCCATGACTCTCAATAATCCCAGGCGAAAACCCTTGCAGATATAGCAGCGGTCTGGTGGATTGTGGTTGAAATCCGGCAGGGAGAGTTCGTCGGCCTCCACCACCTCCAGGGGGAATCCCAGGGATGCGGCGATATCCTCGGCCCGCTCCGCTTCACGCGGCGGCAGTAGGGGGGAGGCAACGAGCACCGCCGTCATGCGGTCCCCCAGGGCCTCGTGGGCCATGCGAGCGAGCAGGGTGGAATCGACTCCACCCGAATAGGCGACCAGGGCTGAAGAGAAAGATGAGAGGATCCCCTGCAGCCTCCGCAGCTTATCCTCCAGCAAGTCATCCATGCTCACACCTCGATTAGATACGAGTATATCACCGCCCCACCTTAATGGGGTCAGCCCCGGACATGGGACACGTAGTGAATAGCTAACCGCTATCTTGAGCTTTTTATGTCCCATGTCCGGGGCTGACCCCAAGGTTTCTTTTGAGTATGGTATCCTCTTGATTGAAAGGAGGCATCGCTCAAACAATGGACACCTTGAGAGACAATGCGGGCGTGCTCATCGCCCTCTTATTCCTGGCAGACATAGCGCTTATCGCCGGGATATTCATCCTCTTCCGGCAGCTTTCGTTCATGCGCCGCAACGTGACCATCCTCAAGCGCGGCGTCGAGGGCACGAGTCTGATGGACAAAGTCGCCTCCCAGGCCCTGCGCATAGATGACCTCTACCGCCTGCTGAACGAGCAGGCCGCGCAGAAAGAATATCTCACCGACGTCCTGGCCGGGTCGATGCAGCGCGTTGCGGTTGTGCGCTACGATGCCTTCGAGGACATGGGCGGAAAGCTGAGCTATTCCGTTACCATGCTCGACGAAAACGGAGACGGCGTCATCTTCACCTCCATCTACGGCCGCAACGAGAACCGCACCTACGCCAAGGCGGTACACGCGGGAGCCGCCTCGCACGTGCTCTCGCGGGAGGAGGTCGAGTCCTTGCACAAGGCGCTCAGCGTGAAGCCTCCGCTCATCCGGTCCAAGAAAGGACGGCCCAAGCCCTTCGATGTCCAGGCCGCACCGGATGAGGGCGGCGTATCGTCCAGGGAGGAGGACGGTTCTTGGGTGATCTGACGGCGCTCCTGAGTTGCCGCAGCGTGTCCTACCTGGGGCCGCCGGGCACCTTCACCGAGGAGGCGCTCCAGAACTGGCGCGGGCTTCGCTACGAACAAACCATCCCCTTCCCCACCGTTGAAGAGGCCATCCTGGCGGTGGAGGACAATGTAGCGGAGAAAGCAGTCGTCCCCATCGAGAACTCCATCGAGGGTTCCGTCAACGCCACCCTGGACAGCCTGGCCTTCGAGGCCGGGGTGCTCATACAAGCAGAGAAGGTCTGCGGGGTAAGCCATTACCTTTTGGCCCCCGCGGGTGTGCGTCTGGATGGGGTGACGCGGGTCATCTCCCACCCCCAGGCCGCGGCGCAGTGCCGCCGGCACCTGGTGGAGTTGCTGCCAGGGGTGGAACTGGAGGCTGCGAACAGCACCTCCGAGGCGGCGAAACGCGCGGCGGGGTCGGACGAGCCCGTGGCCGCCCTGGGGAGCAGGCTGGCGGGGGAACTCTACGGCCTCACGGTTCTGCGCGAGGGCATGGAGGACCACCCCGACAACCGCACCCGTTTCGTCCTGCTGGGAAAAGAGAAGATGCCACCGACCGGGAACGACAAGACCTCCATGGTCTGCTTCATCCACCAGGACCGGCCGGGCATGCTCCTGCAGATATTGCAGGAGTTCGCCTACCGCTATATCAACCTGACCAAGATAGAGTCCCGCCCTACCAAGGAGGTGCTGGGAGATTACTGCTTCTTTATCGATTGCGAGGGGCATGAAGAGGACGAGGTGGTGGCCTCGGCGTTGAAGTGCCTGCTC
The DNA here is from genome assembly GCA_964354675.1 of uncultured Actinomycetota bacterium. Lineage (GTDB taxonomy): Bacteria > Actinomycetota > Geothermincolia > Geothermincolales > RBG-13-55-18 > SURF-21. The sequence continues at coordinate 4,054 of CAYHAT010000257.1, forward strand.
TGCAAGCTGCCCCAGGTGAAGCTCCTGGGGTCCTACCCCGCATACCGCGAGGAGGGCGAGGATGCTTGAGCTGAAGTTCGTGCGGGAGAACGCGGACGCGGTTCTTAAGGCGGCGCAGGACCGCGGGTTGGAGATACCCCTGGATGACCTGCTGGAATTGGACCGCCGCCGCCGCATCATCCTTGCGGAGCTGGAGGAGAAACGCGCCCGGCACAAGCGGGGCAACAAGGAGATCGGGGAGCGTGTCCGCGGCGGGGGTGACGCGGAAGCACTGCGCCAGGAAATGGGCGTCCTCAGCGACGAGATCAAGACGCTGGAGGCCGAGGTTGACGGCCTGGAAGCAGAGATGCGGGAGATAACCATCCGCATCCCCAACATCCCGCACGATTCGGTCCCGGTGGGGATGGACGAGAGCTTCAACCAGGAGGTGCGTCGCTGGGGCGAACCCAAGCTGTTCGACTTCCAACCCCTTCCCCACTGGGAACTGGGCGAGCAGCTGGACATCCTGGATTTCCAGCGGGGCGTGAAGATCGCCGAGTCGCGCTTCACCCTGCTCAAGGGCATAGGCGCGCTCCTGGAGAGAGCCCTCATCAATTTTATGCTCGACCTGCACACGCGCGAGCATGGTTACACCGAGGTCTTCCCGCCCATCCTGGTCAACGAGGAGAGCATGTTCGCTACCGGACAGCTCCCCAAGTTGGAGGCGGAGATGTACCGCTGCCGGGACGACGTGCTCTACCTCATCCCCACCGCGGAGGTGCCGGTCACCAACATCTACCGCGGTGAGACTTTAGCGGAACAAGACCTCCCCGTCTATTACTGCGCCTACACGCCGTGCTTCCGTCGCGAGGCGGGCTCCTACGGGCGCGACGTACGGGGGCTCATCCGACAGCACCAGTTCAACAAGGTGGAGATGGTCAAGTTCGTGCACCCCGACACTTCCATCGAGGAATTGGAGAAGCTGACCGATAACGCCGAGGAGGTGCTGCGGCGCCTCGGCCTGCCCTACCGGGTAGTGATCCTTTCCACCGGCGACCTCTCCTTCGCCGCGGCCAAGTGCTACGACCTGGAAGTGTGGCTGCCCTCGGGCGCCGAGTACAAGGAGATATCCTCCTGCTCCAACTTCACCGACTTCCAGGCCCGCCGCGGCGACATCAGGTTCAGGCCCGCCGGGGGAGGCAAGTCGCGCCTGGTGCACACCCTCAACGGCTCCGGGGTGGCCATCGGCAGGACAATGGCCGCCATCCTCGAGAACTACCAGCGCGAGGACGGCAGCGTGGAGGTACCCGAGGCTTTGCGCCCCTACATGCATGGCATGGAGAGTATAACCGGTTCCTGACAAGCCCGGGCGACCATTTCTATAAAGAAGGTATTCGCATCCCTGAGTACTCGTACAGGGAAGGAGCTGAAGATGGCTGTTCTCGATGGTAAGAGGGTGGTGATCACCGGCGCCGG
>CAYHAT010000258.1:0-5504 GCA_964354675.1 uncultured Actinomycetota bacterium
TGACTTCAAGTTAATGGTCTTTGAAGATGCCCATTCCATGACAAGAGACGCACAGCAGGCGTTGAGAAGGACTATGGAGCGGACAAGCACTACCTGCCGGTTTGTTTTCACAACCACGAATCCCAGTGCAATTATCCCTGCAATCTCCTCACGCTGCCTTCCCCTCTTTTTTGCCCCCATCGACAGCGCCCTGATGCAGATTTACCTCACTGCAATACGGCAAAAAGAGTCCACAGGTCATGATGCGCATGCTTGTGATAAGGATAACCTCGAACTGATTGTGCAGGCATCACAGGGGGATCTCCGCCGTGCGATCATGCTCCTGCAACTTTCCCTACTGTCGGGAACGAGAGTAGACCTTGCTGCTATGACTCATTCGGAGACAGGGAATGTGACCTCTAACGCGATGGCCGCCGTCAGGAAGGGGGATATCCGGAAAGCCACGCGGGAACTTGAATCACTCATCATCAATTACGGCCTTTCAGGTTCAGAGGTGCTTGAACAAGTGCGTGCTATAGTCCACCGCGAATACAACGATCCAAAATTCGCAATCGCCCTTGCTGATGCCGATGTCAGAATCGGGCACTGCAATAACGAATTCGTCCAGATCGGTTCATTGCTCACCGAATGTAAGGAAGTGGTTACGTGAGCAGGGTGATGCAGGAAAAAATCCAGAGGCATTATGATGACGTTGCCGACCGGTACGACCATCATTATGATCATTCCCGTGGGAGAAGCTACCATACTCATTTAAGCCGTCACCTCATAGAAGTGCTCCCAAAAAAAGGTCTCCTGCTTGATATCGGGTGTGGTACAGGTCTTTTTGTTGAGAAATATGGTATGGCACAGGGTACTGCCATTGGGCTTGATATCAGCAGGGGAATGATCCTGCAGGCGAGAAGACGATGCAAAGAGAGGGAGTTTGTTGTTGGGACAGGAGAGACAATCCCATTTTGTGAAGATTCCTTTGATGCCGTCGCAAGTCTCCTTGCATTCAGTTATATGAAAGACCCCCGGGCAGTGCTGGATGAAGCATTCCGTGTACTAAAACCTGGGGGAACTCTCGCGGTCTGCACACTGGGAAAGAACCTGCTCACCCGCGGAATCCCAGCCATATACTTTATCAGTGAGAGAATTCAGGTGAACCATGTGGTCATGCGGGACTTTGGCGAACACTATTACAATGCAGAAGAGATGGTTGACATGTTCACAACTGCCGGTTTTATCGATATTCAAACAAAGTGGTGTTCGTTTGCCCACATTGACCTGATCGATCCCCTCTTTCATCTCGCCCGAAAGGTGGAGCCATTCATTGAGAGACGCCTGCCACAGCTCGCTTACAATATCTGTGTAAACGGGACTAAACCCAAATAATCCATAGAAGCCGGTGTTTCTCTATTGAATGGTATTTTCCCTGATCGTGGATACAATCGGGTACAGAATCTGAGTTGTTGAAAAATTTGCCAATTTCATTTTTTCATCGTGCGATGCAGATGCGAAAGCACCCGGTGTTTTTTCTGAAGGGCTGCATCAGATGCATGGAGCACCTTTTTTTTCATCTCCTCGAAATTGCCAACCCGGGTGTCGATCACCTTTTTCACCGGTGTGTACGCAGATTCCCTGAACCTAGGAGAGAAATCACGCTCCTTACCGTCAACACACAGAACGGATTCCGGAGCTCCTTTCTCCACTGACCCGATCTCCCTTATCACAACACCGGCAGACTCCACAACACGGCGTATCTCCTTTGCTGAATCCGGGGGGGCGACAACCAGAAGGGCGTCAATGGAAACGCCGAGGTAATCAATCTTCAGATCTTCCAGCATCTGCTGTACGTGGGGTTCAACCAGTTCACGGGTAGCTTTTTCATGAATAACAATGCGGCACTGTGCGGTCTCTGCCATTTCGAATGCATCCCCACGCAACCCACCATTGGTCACGTCGGTCATGGCATGAACATTCTGGAATACCTCACTTTTCATGAGGGTTTCACAGGCATTAAGAAAATGAAGGTTGATGGTCCGCTCAACAACATCAGGATATCCTGAATAGATCGCTGCGGTTGCTATGGTACCCCCTCCCGCACCCTCGGTCATGAGCAGGACATCCCCCGGCTGCATCGATTTACGGGCCGTGAGATGCTCGGCAACTCCCACTGCACCGACACACCCGGTCATGCGACTGCCGAGCACCATATCTCCGCCAATACGCAGCGTGGATCCGGTAACAAGGGGGACCTTCATTACCTCGCCAACAGCGGTGATACCCGCAGTGTAGTCAAAAATTTTTGCCACGTCGCCATCATCCGCGACATGGATATCAGAAAAGAGCATGATCGGCCGGGCACCCATGACGTATACGTCACGGAGCGTGGCACGCGTAACATGGAATCCGGCAAGAAACGGATAATCGGAGAGGCGTGAGTGCATTCCATCCACAGTACAGATGATGTATTTTCCATTAGTGGAGACAGCACCGGCATCATCCATCTCATCAACTCCGACCGATGCGGACGTCTTCCCGATAATACGGGCGATCTGACGGTGGGCAAAAAAATCACCCTCCCCGCGGGATCCCACACCAAGCTCACCCATCTTCACACCCGCAGGCTCGAACGTAAAAAAGTCGCCCTGGAGCTGCTGAGTATTTCTCACTTCTTCTATAGCAGCACGAGCAAACGTAGATGCAAATGCGGGATCACCCTCTTTTATTGCGATGATATGACGGGAAAGCGATTGTTCTATCGAACTGTCAGGAACACCATGCCTGAGACGGCGCCGGACATACTCTTCAACATCCATACAGCTCAGTTTGCAGGAGTGCCATAAATAGGCGCCGGCAGGATCCAAAGAGGAACAAAAAGGCAGATGAATACGTTATCTAGCGGAGCATAATGCCGAGCACTTCAGAAAGGGACCGGATCGCTTCGTCAAATTTTCCTCCTTTTAACAGCGACATGCCTTTCACAATACCGGATCTGACTTCATGCACATCGATGTAATATGCCTTGTCAAATGCACGCGCTGATTCATCCAGTCTTCCGAGCATAAAGCAGGAGTTGGAGAGCACCACCCAAGCATCTGCCATGGTCGAATCTAGTGTCAGGGCTCGTTCAAGGCAGGGAATCGCTTCTTCATGCCGTCCCAATATTGAGAGCGAAAGCCCCATCTGGTAAAGTGCTTTCGCGTGATCAGGTTCGATTTCAAGTGCCCGCTCAAGCATCTCCAGCGCTTCCCTGTGACGCTTCAGGTTATTGAGTGCGACTGCCCGGTTCAGGACACCAGAGAAGTAGTATGGATAGATTTTCAGGGAGCGGTCATAACAGACAATCTCTTCCTCGTACCGTTTTAGTTTTCCGAGTGCATAACCCCTGTTCACCATTGCTGAGAGGTACCGGGGCCGCAGGGAAAGTGCACGCTCGCAGCAGCGGATCTCCTCCTCAAAGTTCCCGAGCATTCCATAAGCGACTCCCCTGTTGTTCCATGCTGTGGCATTTTCCGGATCAATCCGGAGCGCCTGATCACAACATTCGATCTTCTCATGAAACCGGTTCAGCATACCGAGTGCAAACGCCTTCGTATTAAGGGCAGCGACACAGAGAGGGTCGATCGCAAGAGCCTTGTCACAGCACTCGATCTCTTCCCCATACTTCCCCACTTTGCCGAGAGCAAAGCCCTGTCCCACCCACGCAAGGGCAAATTGGGGGTTAAGAGTGAGTGCCGAGGAGAATGCACGGATCGCCTCTTCGTGCCGTCCCTGTTTACCAAAAGAAATTCCCTGACGATAAAAATCAGAGGCCTTGTTTATATCGGTTATCAGTACGGTCACTTCGGGCATGGGTATATCGTGTCCTGCATTGAAGACTGGACGGGAGAGCGGCAATTTTTCGTTATAAATTCTTAAGTAACTAAGGTATTTATGTAAATGGATAGTGAAGGAAACAAATTAATGGGGAGAATATGAATCCTCCGACGGTTTTCCACGAAATCTTTAAATATGATTAATTTATAATTGCTCTTCATACATTGTCATGTCCGGTCCGGACATTTATTTGAGGTGTGATTAATGAAACTCATGAAAGATGAAGAGGCAGTATCACCCGTTATCGGTGTGATCCTGATGGTCGCCATCACGGTGATCCTCGCAGCGGTTATCGCTGCGTTCGTATTCGGCATGGCAGGAAATATCTCGAAGACCAAGATTGTTGCGGCTACTGCTTCACAGCAGGGCGCAAGCACAATCTTTGTCACGTATCAGGGCGGGCAGGATGCTGTATCCGTCTCTACCTTGTCGTATGATATAGCCGGCTCCACTGGCATACTGGCGAATACTGTTGGTTCCTCCGTTGCCGCAACATCAGGAACCACTGCACAGGACCACGTCACCGTTACTGCAAAATTCACCGATGGATCAAGTCAGGTTATTCTTGATACCTACGTCTAATCTTTTTTTAACTATTTTGAAGAGAAACGTTATTAAAAAAAATTTATCGTATATTTTTTATCCATACCCCATTTTTGACAGGGAAAATTGGGTATGAATAACAAGGTCAGGCTTTTTTCAAAGCGGGCAAATTAAAAAAAGAAGGATACATCATGATACCAATACCCAGCACCATGAGTAAAAATCCCCCAAATGGCAGAGAGATACCAGCACTCCCGTGAAAGAACAGCCCAAACTGTGCGATGCACGAAATAATGAACAATAAACCAGTTCCCATGAGTAAAAACCCTGTTAGTGCTTTATGGTGCTGGTTGAAATAATCCGGCCTGATCAAATTTATGAGTGTGGCAATGACCAGAGAAATACTCCCTGTCACCCATAATACAATGGAAAGTGCGGTGCGTCCGGAATACGTTCCACTGGCAACATACCAGATATCCTGCATCATGGTGATCATCATGGATCCATACCCTGTCACCTGGTACCGGTAAAATGTTCCCTGAATCCCTATTCCCTGATCAACACCAATTGTATAGAAGTGCAAGGGTATAACAAAGCAAAAAAGGAGGAGGGTTCCGGCAAGAATGAGTTTTATCACGATCAATACTATGCACTGCACATAAAAAATGATACTGGAATATCCTGAAATCGGATAATAAGGAAATCACACAATTCACATGATTTATCTTCATTAACAGAGAAAACATGATCGTGCGAGAGGAATTGCCAGGATTTCTGCTTGTTGATCACTATAAGTATCACATCCTTGTTTTTCTTATTGCCCTGTTTATCGCACTTACCTTTGCCCACCCTCAGTTTTTTGTGACCGATGAATGGATTACTGCCAACCAGCTTGCCCAGATTCATTCAGGACACCAGGTGTTGGTCAATGAAGGAAAATTTGGGGTTTTGTTAGATGGAAGAATCACAACTTACATGAAGGCAAAAAATAATCTTCTTGGATATACCATCTTCCTCCCGCTCATATCCCTGCCCGCTTAGGGGGTTGTTGACTGGCTGGGCAATCAGTTTGTTTACGGTGTCCTGATTCTCTGGACTTT
>CAYHAT010000259.1:0-5487 GCA_964354675.1 uncultured Actinomycetota bacterium
TTTCCTGGACGCGCCTCTCCTGTTCTCGCTTCATCTCCAACCAGGTGAGGCTGGCCCTCTTCATCCTGGCCTACAACCTGGGAAACTTCCTCCGGCGCCTTGCCCTCCCCGGGGAGGTATCTCGCTGGTCGCTCCGCAGCGTCCAGCTCAAGCTGATCAAGATCGGCGCAAGGATCGTAAGCCATGCCCGCAGGACAGTCTTCCAGATGGCGGAGGTGGCCATTACCGGGGAGCTTTTCGCTGAGATCCTTGCCCGCATCAGATCCCTGGCCGCTGCCTTTGCCTGAGGCAGCGTAAGCGAAAGGAACCGCATATGGAACACCCGCCGGCGCTCAAGGCTCTCCGGATATCGCTGCGGAGGGAGCCTTTGATGCCATGTCTTGCAGAATCCTCATTTGGGAAGGAGAAAACCGGCGTTTGGGCACCTTAACAAGCCCGCTGGATGGTAGAATATTGATATCAGGAGGTGCATATGGGAAATGTTCATTTATTTCTTGTATCGTTGATAGCAATCGTCGGTTGCGGCGAGGAGACAACAAAGACAACATCCACTACATGGGGGGCAGTACAAGCTCGAATCCGGATCAAAGGGAGTGAAGAATATGAATGGCAAACAAAGACATGAATCAGAGCTAGCTCCATCTACAAAAGGGCGCACATGGGATCGGGGAGTATCTTTATATGACACGTTTGTCAGGTTGTATTTACTGGGTAAGGACAGCGAATTGAGAGAAATGACGGTAGAAATGGCTGGGATAAAGCCTGGAGACATAGTTCTCGATGCGGGCTGCGGAACCGGACTTTTGACCCTCATGGCTAAAGTCATAGCGGGGACTCAGGGGGAAGTTTACGGGATAGACGGGGCTCCCCGGATGATCGAGGTAGCCAAACGAAATGCTGCAAAGGCGGGAACTGATGTTCGTTTCAGTGTCGCATTGATCGAGGATATCCCTTTCCCTGACGCGCAATTTGAAGTCGTTCTCAGCAGCCTCATGCTTCATCATCTGCCGGATGACGTTAAAAGAAAGGGTTTCAAGGAGGTCTACAGGGTCCTCAAGCCGGGTGGCCGCTTCTTGGCCGTAGATCTCTATCTTCCCATACCTTTAGGTCACGATCGCAGAATCAGTTCAATAGCAGAATTGCATGATATTGCAGAACTGGCAGGGTTTAAGGATATCAAGGTCGGCCAGACTAGGATGCGTAGGTTTTCTTTTGTCCTGGGCCAAAAGGACTCCTAGGGTTCAATCACTGCTTCCGTTCTCTCAAGGCGGAGATCGCGGGTTCGAATCCCGCATGCGCTACCAGGAACAATAGGGTTTTCGGGATTCAATATTAGTAGTGACCAGGTTTTGCAGCAATAATATTCCATAAACGTATCGGCAGATACATCTATCCGATATAAAATATTGCGCCAACCCATGCGACACCCCCCGATGAACCCACTTTGCCAGGCGGATTGCCACATGAAACCACTCACCATCTGGATGAAGCCTGAGACAATCGGCTTAACCATGGATATCCGCCATGAAACCCGCGGTTTCTATGGCCTATGAGAAGAAGCGGCTCTATGCACGTGTCGGAAGCCGCCCGGTCCGTAGTATAATTCCAGCGATGACGCTGGTTAATGAAGGGTGTCGGTAAGATTTTAACAAGGGCTGGCCGCCAGTAGCCGCAGGTAACCGGAGAAATGGACAAGGGAGGGTGCCCATGGAAACGGCTCGCGTCGCAATCCGTAAGGTCGGTTCTGACCCCGTCCGGGCCGTGCGCGAGGTCTTCGACTGCTTCGGGGAAGCGCCGTCAAAGCTGCGGGAGTGCCACTCGGTATTCATCAAGATAAACGCCGTATGGCATCACCAGCACCTCTTCACCTCACTTTCCATCATCGCAGCTGCGATCGAGGTCATCCGGGAATACGGCCCTGACAAGAAGATATTCCTCATGGACAACTGCTCGCAGGGTAATTTCACCCGCCACTGCTTCGCCGCCGCCGGCATAGACAAGGCCGCGAGGAAAATGCAGGTGAGGTGTCTGCCTCTGGACGAGGAGAAACCGGTCCTCGTCTCCCTCAAGCCGGGCTCGGACGAGCGCTACGAGTTCCCGGCTGTGCTCTACCGCCATCTCATCGAGGAGAGGGAGGGCTCGTTCTACCTGAACATGCCCGTGCTCAAGGCCCACTGCCAAGCCCAGATGACGGCAGGGCTCAAGAACCAGATGGGCCTCCTCTACGACGAGGACCGCGCCCGGCACCATAACCGCGACCTCCACCAGAAGATCGTGGACATCTACGGATTCGTCAGGCCGGATTTCACCTTAGTCGACGCTCTCAAGGTCCTCGCCAGCGGGCCCATGCCGGCGGGGCGCTACGTCGAAGGGCTGCTGCACGAGAGGGACATGGTGCTCGGCGGGACCGACACGGTGGCGGTGGACGCGATCGCCGCGCGCGTGCTCGGCCACGAACCGGAAGAGGTCAACCACGTGAGGCTCGCCGCGGAGCAGGGCCTCGGCGTCGCGGACCCGGACCGCATCAGCATAGACGGCGAGCTGCCCCCGCAGGAAAGAGTGCCCTGGGAATTCGAATCCCACCTGCCCGACAGCATCAGCTTCGTGGTGGGCAAGCAGGGCGCCTGCTACGAAGGCTGCCTGGGCCACGCGGTACAGGTGCTGGAGCTCGTGGTCAACGAGTCCGGCACCCCGGAGGAGCTCGAAGGGCGCCCGCTGACCATAGTGGCGGGGAAGGGTTTCGACGATGAGCAGCTGGTGGGCCTGCAGGAGCCGGTGATGGTCCTCGGCAAGTGCGCCTGCGAGGAGGTACTGTCCCGGGTCCGCGGCTCGTACCGTGTCGTGGACGAGCTGAACACCTGCGGGCACTGCGACAATATCTTAAACATCGCCTTGAGGCGCCTCAAGGTGAACACCTTCGCGCTTTCCCCGGTGAGCCCGCCCAAGGTGGCCTTACTGCTGCTCCTGGGGAAGATGAAAGGCCTGCGCTACACGTTACCCAGGTAGCGTTGATGTAATGCGCATCGATACGGCGGGCCGCATGATACCATAGACATGGCAAAAAATAAGCGGTGTATATGTGAGGAAAGGAGACCGCGATGGCTGATCTCGTCTATCTGAGCAAGGAGTGGGCCGAGGAGGGGCGCAGGCGCGCCGAGGCGGAACTGACACCGGAGATACTGCACCACGTGACCAGCTCCATGACCAACATCTACAAGAACTGCCCTGACGGGAAGGAGCACTACTTCTTCGTGGGGTTCGAGGACGGAAAGATTACCGGCTTCGAGACCGGGGAGGGCGAGGGCCCCAAGGCGGAGTTCAAGATCATCGCGGACTACGAGACGTTCGCGAAGATAAGCCGGGCCGAACTGGGCGCGGTGAGGGCGCTTACCTCCCGCAAGCTGACGCTGCGGGGCAACATGGCCAAGGCGCTGCGCCTGGCTCCCCTGGTAGACAAGCTTAACAAGGTGCTCGCCACCATTCCCACGGATTACTGATGCGACAACCGTAAGAGTACGGATACAGGAGATGATAAGCATGCCTGAATACGACAGCAGCGACCCCTACGCCGTAGACATAGAAACGCGCATAGTAGACTTACAGGCCGGGATGCACGCGCGCGACATAGATGTCTACCTCGGCTCGCGCATCCGCACCATGAGCTTCATAACGGATGCCTTCGTGCCCTGGCGCAGCTACATCGTGATCCCCGCCGAGGGGTTACCGACTATCTTTACCTTCGTCATCGATGCGGCGCGGCTTCTCAGCGAGACGTGGATGGACGAGGACCACGTGCGCGCCTATTTCGGCGCCGGTGGAGCCGACCAGATCGAGATCATCCAGTACTTCATCGACGAGGAGCTGGGCATAAAAAGGGGCCGCCTGGGCTACGAGACCGGGATGGCCACCTACACCGCGGAGGGCTGGATGACCCATTACGAATTCGAGCGCTTCTCGGCGGCGCTGCCGGACCTCGAGTTCGTGAACGCCCACGACATCGTGGACGCCGCCTCCCTCATCAAGGACGAGGGGACCATCAACAGGTTCCGGGAGGCCGGCCGCATCGTGGACGCGGGCCATAAGGCGGCGCGCGAGGCCATCGAGAACGGCGGCTGGAAGGGGATGACCGAGACCGAGCTCGCGGGGATCGCGGCCCTCGCCATGCGGCGGGAAGGGAGCGTATCCGAGTGGAACTTCGCCGGCCTGAACGAGATATCGAGCGGCTGGCGCACGGGGCTGGGGGCCTGCACCCCTCCCACCACCAAGGAGTTCGCCGCGGGAGAGGCGCTCATGTTCGACCTGCACGCCATGTTCAAGCTGGCCCTCGGGGACCACTCCCACAACTACCTCATAGCCCCGGCTGCGGAACGGCAGCGCTGGCACGCCGATAACTTCGTGGCGTGCGTGCAGTTCGTCGCCGACAACTACCGTGCGGGCGCCACCCCGGGCAACCTCATCACAGAGTGCGGCAGGTTCGCGGAGGAGCGGGGCTGCTCGGACTTCATCCTCCCGGGGGTGGAGCACGGCATCGGGCTCTTCGGCGACGAGTGGCGGGTGGGGGCAAGCATGGATGTGCCCATCCCCTATTGGACCGACCCCGATCACGTCTACCAGGAGAACGAGATGGTCATCCTGGCCATGCAGTACGCCGCCCAGGAGGACGACGTGGGCTTCCGTTACGAGAACCCCATCGTGATCTTAAAGGACGGCTGCGAGCTGACCTCGAAGTACCCGCTGGCCATAGAGCAGATCGCGTAAGGCTTGCGCCGAAGCCCCGGGCTACAGCGCCCGTCTAGTGGGGGCCAGGTATCGATATCGAATAAACGGGTTCGTCGTTGTGGTTAACTCGATATTCGAGACCTGACCCAGCTTTCGGCATCAAGCGTCGCGCGTCGCGGTTCGCCAGCATCCCACAGACAACATCACCGCTACCCAGACGATGAGGACGATCACCGCTGAAGCCACACTATAATCCACACTCCCAGTGCTGAGAGCGCCCTGGGGAATCACCTGGTTCAGCCGGGCAAGCGCGCCGGTGAAGAGCGCCTGCCTCGATGAGCCGAGGAAGGATACCTGCTCGAGCAACGGCGATGCGATGAACTGCCAGCCGAGCAAGATCGCGATCGCCGAAGCTCGGGAGCCGATGAAAGACGCGAATCCCAGCGCTACAACGAGGTCGAAACCCGTGAACAACAAAACCCAACCGTAGCATTGCATAATAAGAGAGACCCCGGGAACCGGCTTCGGCCCCGCAAAGAATACTGAGATCACGACTACAACCGCATATCCAAGGGTGATGATCGGTATGAGCAATGCCAACGCTCCGGGTATCCGGGCAGCGAACAGCTTCCAGCGGGGGCATCCCGTGGCCACGAGATCGCGGAATACTCCACTGGAAACATCTGACGTTCCGGCAGTAGCCCCTATGATGATGGCGACGACAGCACCCACCAGGGCCAGCCCCGTCAACCATTCACTGAACCAATT
>CAYHAT010000260.1:0-5433 GCA_964354675.1 uncultured Actinomycetota bacterium
CCCGAGCATTCCTACGCCGTGGACGAGATGACCGTGCTGGAGAGCTGGCGCTGGATCGGTGACATCGCCCAGGAGGTGACGCTGGAGAAGTTCGTCTCCATCTTCACCTCCCTGGACGGGGTGGACGCGCAGCAGGCGGCCCTGGCACACGCGGCGGAACAATCGCAGCGCGACTTCGAGGAGTTGATGCTGGAACACATGGCGGCCTGGGAAGAGCGCTGGAAGACCGCCGCGGTGCGCATCACCGGCGACCCCGAGGCCCAGCGCTGGGCCAACTTCGCCGCCTATCATCTCATCAGCGCCGGTAACGCCGAAAACGAACGCGTCTCCATCGGGGCCCGCGCTCTCTCCGGCCCCATCTACAAGGGTCACATCTTCTGGGACTCGGAGATGTTCATCCTGCCCTTCTTCATCTTCGCCCATCCCGCCACCGCGCGCGCCATGCTCATGTACCGCTATCACACCCTGGGCGGAGCGCGGACCAACGCGGCCCGCAACGGCTACGAGGGAGCCCAGTACGCCTGGGAATCCACCGGCGGTGGGGAAGAGATGACCCCTCCCGCCGCCCTCTTGCCCACCGGCGAAGTCATCCCCATCCTCTCCGGCCACCTGGAGCATCACATCACAGCGGACGTGGCTTACGGGGTGTGGACCTACTGGAGCGCCACCCGCGATGAGGAGTTCCTCCTGCAGGCGGGGGCGGAGATCCTCATGGAGACGGCGCGTTTCTGGGCCAGCCGTGCGCTGCTCGGGGATGACGGCCTCTACCACATCCGCAGGGTGGAAGGGCCGGACGAATACCACGAGGAAGTGGACGACAACCTCTATACCAACATGATGGCCGCCTACAACCTGCGGCACGCCGTGGAAATGGCGAAGCTCCTGCAGGAGCGCCACCCGGAGGGATGGCAGCTGTTGCGGGAGAAGATCGAGTTGCGGGCGGAGGAGCCGGACGGCTGGAGCGTGGTGGCGGATCGCATGTACGGCAACGGGCACGGGGAGCGCGGGCTGCTCGAGCAGTTCGCGGGTTACTTCGGGCTGGAGGACATTGACGTCCACCGTTACGAGCCGCGCACCGCCGCCCTCGATACCATCCTGGGAAGGGAGCGCACCGCGGGCTCCCAACTGGTCAAACAAGCGGACATCGTCATGGCACTCTACCTGCTGGAGGACAGCTACACGCCGGAAGCCGTGCAAGAGAACTTCCTCTATTACGACCGGCGCACCGCCCACGGTTCCTCGCTCTCCCCCTCCATCTACGGCCTGGTAGCGGCGCGGCTGGGAATGACCAGGGAAGCCATGCAGTACCTGCGCAAGGCGGGCACCATCGATCTGATCGACAATATGGGCAACGCCGCGGGCGGGGTACATGCCGCGGCGCTGGGCGGCCTGTGGCAGCTGTTGGTGATGGGCTTCGCGGGGGTGCGGGCCTGGGATGCGGGGCTCTTCATAGACCCGAAGCTGCCGGCGCGCTGGCGCCGCCTGGAGTTCTCCCTGACCTGGCGCAGCGCCTGGCTGGACTTCGACATAAGACGCAACCGGAGTATGGTGTTGCTGGTGTCTGGGGTGGAAGGCCTCGAGGTGGAGGTCGGCGTCTTCGGACGGGAGCCGCGGCTGGTGCGAACCAGGACCCGTTACGTCTCGACCTGGTCGGGTAAGGACTGGCGGGACTTCGAGGAAGAGGGTAAGGGATGATGGCGACCGGGCAGCGGATGGCGGTGGTCCTCCCCCTGGACGGATCCGTTACTTCAGCCGGCGCTTTCGGGGCGGCCCGTGCCTTGACGCGACTCCTGGGCGGGGTGCTGCACGTGGTGCACGTCACCGACCAGCCTATGCCCGATCACCGCCTGGCCCGGCACCTGCAGATCACCCCGATGGAGGAGGACTTCGTCTTCCACCAGGTGCGCGGGGAGGTGGCCGGCGCCATCCTGGATCTGGCAAAGTCCGTGAGCGCCTGGATGATCGTGCTATCGGGCCAGGGCCAGACCAACGATCCCGAGCGGCTGGCGGGTCAGACCGCCATCAATCTCATGCAGCGCTCAACCTTCCCGGTGACGGTCATCCGTGCCGCCATGCGCGAACTGCCCGGGCCGGAGTGGCGTCCGACCAAGATGCTCGTTCCCCTGGAAGGCTCCCCGCTGGCGGATTGCGTCATCAAGAAGGTGTTCGATCTGGCCCAGGAGATGAAGATGGACTTAGACATCCTGCACATCGCGGTGGCCAAGAAGAAGCCTCCCATGGAAGTGGGGGCCTTCACCAGCCCCCCCTACCTCGATCATCCCCAGTACGACTGGCAGGCCTGGAGCGAGGAATTCCTCTATCGCTTCTATACCTACCTCCACCCCGACGCGCAGTTGCGCCTCTTCCACCGGCGGGGCAAGCCGGACACGGTCATCCTGCGCTTCGCCATGGAGAACGACGAGGACCTCATCGCGCTGTCCTGGCGCGGCCTGCTGTACGAGAAACTGGCGGAGACGGTGAGGGGCGTGCTGGCCCGGGCCGAGGTCCCCGTCCTGCTGATCCGCACCTAGGGGGTAAGGCTGAGGAACTTCACCTTGGGGCCGGTCTCGATGGTGAGGTGATAGGGTTCCTCCAACTCGAATATCTCTCCGTCCAGGCTGTATCCTTCGCGGCATTCCATGACCACGCGCGACGCCCTCTGGTTGAAGAACTCCTCTCTGGGATAGGGGGGCTCGGCGCCCTTCGCCCACAGCAGCTTGGGCAGGCGCCGCGCCAGCTTGAAGATAGGCACGCTGGTGGCCAGGACGTAGAAGTCCCCCTCTCCCTCGTCCCGAAAGGCGTCGAAGGTGATCACCACCACTTTGAAGATCACCGCCAGGACGATGGTGACCATATCGGCGGGCACCTCGAAATCGTCGATGAGCACCTTGGCCGGGGTGAGCCCGAAGACGTCCTTGTAGCGGGTGCGCTTGGTGGCTCCCCCGAACGCGCATTTCGCAAAGAGGCTGGCCGCCGCCAACGGCCCGCCGTTGGTCTCCCGGTAATAGACGCGGTGGAAGCGGTAGAGGGCCCCGTTGCCATAGAAGAAGCCGTACTCCCTCTCGGTCACCCCTCCTATCTCCCTCGTCACCCGGAGGGTGGGCATCTCCACGTAGGGCATCTCCTGCGTGCTGCGGACGGTATACGCGGCGGCCCTCAACAGCTCTGGCGGCGTCCCCTTCACCTTGAGGTGATCGGCCAACAGGTTCATGGTCCCGCCCCGCAGGGGGAAGAGGATGGGGATGCTGTCCGCTCCCTCCCCATACTTGTTGACCATATGGGTTACGGCCCGCTGCACGGTGCCGTCGCCGCCGTTTAAGCAGATGAGGCGCTCCCCGTGGGACAGGATACGCTCGATGGCCCCGTCTATCTCCTGCATGGTCTCCGTCTCCATGACCAGTCCGTCGGGACCCACGATATCCGGGATGCCGTATTTCTTGTAGCGCCCGAAGCGGTTCTTGCCCGCCTCCACGTTGGTGAGCACCGCTATGCCGAGCAGGGGGAGGGGTAGGATAAAACAAGCCGCGACGTCACCGACGTCGCAGGAGAATATAGCTGCCACCAGGGCCAGGCCGGCGGATATACATAAGATATGATGAAGCCATGCTCGACGCCGGCCGGTCCCGCCGCCTTTTGGATGCATATTCACCTGCGTGGGTCATGAACCGGATACGCTTACCGTATCCTATCATCACCGGCGCTCGCTCGCCAAACCGTCGGTGGCGTCACCCCGACATGGACATGCCGCCCCCCACCAATCCCGTAAAGGAGAAGATAAGGAAGATGTACATGCCGACTCCGACTCCTAGACCCGCGCCTGACGGATCCCGCAATATACTCGTGAGGTTGGTTATGGCCATGCCCAGGGCGAAGATGGAGAAGAGGATGACGATTCCCCCCAGCCCCTTGCTGCGGAAGATGAGCATGAGTATCGCTATGAGGGCGATGAGGCCTCCGAGAATGAGCGGGCAGAGTCCACTGAATAAAGGATAGCCATCGCCATACTCAAAAAATCCGTTGCTGAACTTGACAAGATCGTTGGTTACAAGATCCCAACCGCTGATGCTGCCAAAACCAAACGGTCCGCTTATCCACGCCATGAAAGAGCTCACAAGGACCATGACCCCGGATATCAGCACGATAAAAGACCCTACCCAGAAAAGGCCGCCCCTGGTCTTAGCGGCGTAGGCCGGCGCCGGGGCGTAGGCCGCGGGGTAAGGCGCCACGGGAGGCGCGGCGTACGGCTGCTGGGCGTAGGCGCCGGGGGGCGGCGCCGGTTGCGCGTACTGCGCGGGCTGCTGATACGTGGGTTGTGCCGCCTGCGGGGGCGGTGCGGGAGGCGGTGCTGCGGCCGCAGGGGGCGGCTGTGCCGCCGGTTGGGCCGGCGCTCCTAACGAAGCGCCGCACTTGATGCAGAACTTGGCTCCTTCCTTGTTCTCCTGGCCGCACTGCGGACATGCGCTCAATACCCTCACCCCCTAGTGGACGTGTTCCATCTGCTTCTCGATGCAAGACATGACATGCGTTCGATACACTTCGGATAATGCTTCCCGAACAGGCATGGACATACCGCCCGCCTCTTCCACTTCATTATTCCCCCGGTTTTGCTCGTTTCCTCCCCTGCAGAGCCTCGACGCACCAGCCGTCCTCCTCCCCACGGCAGCGTACCCTGCCTTCCATCTCCAGTTTGTCCAGGTGGCATTGGAGGATCTGCGGCCCCGGGAACAGGGCGATAAAGGGGTTCTTGAATACGCGCGACGCCAGTTCGGGGAACGGGACCGGCCCCGCGGAGAGTTCTCCCAAGATCTTTTCCTCGCGGCGCAGCAGCCTCACCCTGGTCTTCTCCACCTCCACCTGGGGCGCGGTGCTTACGTTGCCGTGGGAGGGGACCAGGATGGAGGCCGGGAGCGCGGAAAGCCGGTCCAACCCCTCCAGAAATCCGGTGAGCCCGCCCGAGGAGGGAGAGTACCAGGCCACTATGTCCCCCACGGCATCGGCGGTGAAGAGCATCCCGCTCTGGGATTCGAAGAGGGATACGAGGCCGTTGGCATGTCCCGGGGTAAGGACCACCTGGAAGGTGAAGCGGCCAAGTCCGAGGTCCTCGCCTGGGACTATGGTGTGGGTGGCATCTGCCCGAGCCATGGGGCAGAGGTCGCGAAAGTACTCTATGATGTCCACCTGCTCCCTGGCTACAAGTTCGATGCCGTAGCGGTAGGGAAGGTCCATATCGAAGGTGTCGTTCAGTCGGGAGGGCTCCGCAGCCAGCGGTATCTCTACGGGATGCAGGAAGATGCGGGGCGATATCTCATCCAGCAGGTAGCGCATGGCCCCCATATGGTCGGGGTGGGCGTGGGTGAGAACCACGGTATGGATGTCCTGCATGGTGAGGCCCAGCGAGAAGATGAACTCTTTGAGGCGGAAGTAGGTGTCCTC
>CAYHAT010000261.1:0-5421 GCA_964354675.1 uncultured Actinomycetota bacterium
TCAGGCCCGGCCTTGTGCCTGAGGTGCGCTTCACACGTCATCGCAAGCCAGGCTGCCGGCGATCGTCAGGTCCATCCATAACAGCTCCCTGGTTTTCTTGGCGCCGCTTTCGCTTACCGCCACTATCGTGTTATTTTTCCTGTGATCCGGGAAGACTACCACCTGAGACACGGATACGGAAGGAGATGATGGCATGGCTATGAAGATCTTCGCAGAGCGGCGCAGCATCCGCAGGTATGGGGACCGCCCGGTGGAGGACGAGAAACTGGAGGCGGTGCTGGAGGCGGCCCGCCTGGCGCCCTCGTGGGCCAACATGCAATGCTGGACGTACGTCGTGGTGAAGGACCCGGCCATCAAGGAGGCCGTCGCCGCCACCCTGAAGAACAACCCCATCCAGAAGGCGGTGCTCGCCGCCCCGGTGCTCATCGTAGCCTGCGCCGACCCCGACAAGTCCGGGAACGTAAACGGCCAGCCTTACTATATGCTGGATATCGGCATCAGTTTCCAGCAGCTCATGCTGGAGGCTTGGGAGCAGGGGCTGGGGACCTGCTGGGTGGGCTGGATAAAGGAGGACGACATCCGCTCCATCCTGGGGGTGCCGGACAACATCCGTATCGTAGCCCTGACCCCCCTGGGATATCCCGCCGTCTATCCGGATAACCCGGGCCGCAAGCCCCTGGATGAGGTCGTCTGCAACGACAGGTGGGGCCAGGCATAGGCAATCCCCTGATTACCAGGGATCAGCTCTCCACATCAGGGGTCATAACTGGAACGTAACAGACGATCGCCACATATCATCGCTAACGCAAGTGAAGCGATCTCTATTGATCAGCGTTTGCCTTATTGTGCGGTAACGGTTCTATGACCACCTCACAACTTCTCGATCAATAGCTTGGGTTTGCAAGGAAGCATGTGGGGTGTTGAGGTTGCCACGTCGCTACGCTCCTCGCAATGACGTTCCTACTTCGCTCTGCGATGACGTTTAACGTATTCGAACGTAACGGAGTCCGCCCTGATATACCATATATTTACATAGTATCGGGAAACCGGCCGAAAAGGGGTGCTATACTATCTAAGGAAGGAGGTGCCGCATGGAGGAATTCGACGAGCTGGACCTGGAGGCTATAACCCCGCGCCAGGTGCGCCAGTACCTCAAGGACAAGTTCGTCATCGTGGCCTCCAACCGGGGCCCGGTGGAGTTCCGGCGCACATCCGACGGCACCATCAAGGCATTCCGCGGCGCCGGCGGCGTGGTCACTGCCATGTCCACCGCCCTGGTCGCGACCGACGCGGTCTGGATATCCACCATGCGCACCAAGGAAGACGCCATCATGGCCCGCGAGGCGCCCGGGAACCGCTTGGCCATGCCCCCCGACAAGCCCCAATACTGGGTGAGATACATCGTCCCCGAGCTTACGGACTTTCAGCAATACTACAGCGTGATCAGCAACTCCATCCTCTGGCCCCTGCAGCATTACCTCTACGATGTGCTACACCGGCCGGTCATCGACGAGTCGGTGCACGAGGCCTGGAACAAAGGTTACCGCAACGTGAACCGCCTCTTCGCCGACGAGATCGTCCGCGAGATACGTTCCACGGACAAGAAGCCTCTCATCTTCCTGCAGGACTACCACCTCTGTCTCTGCGCCCTGTACATAAGACGTAAGGAACCCGGCGTCCTCATCCACCACTTCACCCACAGCCCCTGGGTGCAGCCCGATTATTTCCGCCTGCTGCCCCACGGCATGCGCCGCGAGCTCATGCAAGGGATGCTCGCCAACGACGTCCTGGGTTTCCATACCCCCCATTACGTGAACAACTTCCTGCAATGCTGCCGGGAGGGTGAGGCGGTGCGGGTAGCCGTGGACCCCAAGCGGCGCTTGGTGCGCCACGGTTCACGGGATACCTACGTGCGCCACTACCCTATCTCCATCGATCACGAGGCCCTGGAGAGGACGGCCGGGCGTCCCGACGTGGCCGAGCACCAGGCCCGCCTGCGCGCGCTGGCCGGCGGGCGCAAGCTGCTGGTACGCGTGGACCGTGTGGAGCCGTCCAAGAACATCCTGCGAGGCCTGCAGAGCTACGAGCATTTCCTGCGCCGCTTCCCCAAGTGGCGCGAACGCGTGGTCTTCGCCAACCTCCTCTACCCGTCCCGACTGGACCTCAAGGCGTACCGGGATCTGCAGCGGGATATCCAGAAGTCCGCCCAGGCGATAAACCGCGAGTTCGGCACCTTGGACTGGGAACCCGTGCACCTGGAGATCGAGGACGATTACGCGCGCTCCGTGGCCGCCCTGTTGGAGTTCGACGCCCTGCTCGTAAACCCGGTCATCGACGGCATGAACCTGGTCTCCAAGGAGGGAGCGGTGCTCAACCGGCGGGACGGCATCGTCATCCTCTCGGTGAACGCCGGAGCCTACCAGGAGATGCGGGGCACGGTGGTCCCGGTCAACCCGATGGACATAGCGGAGACGGCGGAGGCGATTCGCAGGGCCCTGGAGACCGGCGAGAGGAAGCGCAGGGCCATGGCCAAAGCAGCCCGCGAGGTCGTGCAGGCCAACACCTCCTTCAAGTGGTTCCTGCAGCAGATGCGCGCCCTGCGCCGGGCGGAGAAGCAGCGTGAGGAGAAGGAGAAGGAACAGACCGGGCTGCCGGAGCTCCCGCGCTACGAGCGCTTCGAGTGAATGGGGTCGTGTCTTCGATCTTCGGTTTCCCGATCTATCAGCCAACACCCAACAGCCTGCATCGCGAGAGCGATAGCGCCGTCTTCGGCGCGACGGTGCCTGTGCCTCCAGGCTTGTCGCGAGGAGCGAAGCGACGTGGCGATCTCGTGAAGAATACACAGATGGCTCTTGTCGAACCTTCTCGAGGCCTGGCACGCATGCGTCCGACATATTGACGGAAGAACCGAGCTGAAGATCGAAGACACGACCCCTCCCCTGTTCACTTCCGACGCAAGCGAACCGATAAATAAGATCGTAGAGTAACAACGCCGTTGCCGTGCAGGGGGTATCGAGATGAGTGCTGTATGCGGGGAATGCGGGGTCCCCAGGATAGTGGCCAGGACCCACACCTGGAGGGACGGCTGCATCGTGGACGACTCCAGCGGTAATGCCAACTTCTGCTTATACGAGGTGAGCTTTCATAATTCCCTCTTTGAAAAGGCCGGGGCACAGCTCGGCATGCCCCTGGACAACTTTATCGTCAATGCCGGCAGGCAGGCCTCTGCCAGGGTGATCGAGGACCTGCTGGGCGCCCATCCCCTGCTGGAAAAGCTGGTCTTCAAGGCTCCCTTCTATCACCTGACCCAGAAGGCCCTCGTCGATTTTGGCCAGGCCATCGGCGTCGGATACATAGAGATACTGGAACACAGGAAGGGTCATAGCGGGGTTATCCGCCTTACCGATCCCTACCATCTGGCCCATTGCACTGCAGTCGTCATGGGTTCCATGGACGTCATGTACGGCTATCCCGTGGCTTTATCATCCGAGGAAGAGGAAGGGGGCTGCATCCTCAGGCTCAGGCCGGGTGAAAGGGACGAGACGGTCAAGGAGGAGGCCTTCGCGCGCCTCGCCTCGGCCGACCTGAAGCCGAGGAGCCTGGCAGAAAACCTGGCTCTTTCCAAGTGCAAGGCTTGCGGCGCCCCCTCAGACATCGGGACCCTCTACTCATTCGACGTGGACAAGGGCGTCATCACCGAGCAGTTGAACCAGGAGCGCGTGATACTGATCGGCGTTTACTCCCTCAACTCCATACTCAGGGAGTTGGAGAGCGAGCTCGGGCACGATATCGCCGACCTCTTTATTAAAGCGGAGGAGGAGAACTTCAAGAAAAAGCTGGCCGTGACCCTTCTGGGTGAGGACCTCAGGGACATGCGGGGAATACGTGATTATCTCGCCCTGCGTGGCCTGGGCATGCTCGCCGGCATAGAAACGGATGGAGATAACAGCTCCTTCACGGTGGAGAACGTGTACATCGGTCCTATGGTCGCCGGCCGCCTGCTCGCGCTCTGCGAGTACCAGAATGGGAGAAAATGCGCTTACGAATACTCTCTGGATGCCAACACCCTGAGGCTGTCCATACGCCCGGGGGATGAGGGCTGAGAACGCGAATCGCGTTGGTTGTGCGAGAACGGGCAATGACGCTAATGGCATGCAGTCGTTTAACCGATAGAAAGTGCAGGGTTCTTTCCTGACCAGAAGGAGGTGGCAATGCCGGGCATTTGCAGGAGCTGCGGCGTCCCCAGGCTCTTGAGCATGACGCAGGCCTGGCGGGACGGGTGTGTCGTCGATACCACCAGTGGTTCGGCGAGCCTCTGCATTTATGAGGGCTCCTATCCCACCGCCTTGGTGGAGGAGCTCGAGAACAAGCTCGGCATCCCGCTCGACCGCATCGTCTATCTGGCCGGGACCCACGCGGCGGTCAAGGTGCTGGGCGTGCTTTACGAGTCTCATCCCAAAGTAGGCAAGCTCCTGTTCAGCGCCCCCCTACACCGCATGACCGAACGCCTTCTCATCGGTTTTGGAAGAGCTATAGGCGTGGCCAATGTGGGGATGGTCAAACGCAGGAGGAGGGATGGAGCCACGGTCAGCATCCGGGACCCCTTCGACCTGTCAAACTGCCTGGCGATAATCTCGGGCATCCTGCAGATAGCGGATGGATGCCCCATAACCTACGACATCCTGGATGGGAACGGTTCCTACCTGGTGGATTTCTCCCCCGCCCCTGAGGACCTGCACGAGGACGAGGCCTACCAGCGCCTGTTCGCGGAAAACCTCGCCCCGAGAAAGGTGGAACCCAGCTTCAAACTCCTCAGGTGCAAGGTATGCAGCGCCCCGCGTGGCGTCGGCGAACTTTGCGAGTTCGACATCGCGCAGGGGCTGATAAGGGAGCGGCGTAACGGTGAGAGGTTGATCTTTATGGGCGTGCACGGATTAAACTCTATCATCCGGGAGTTGGGCTGGGAGTTGGGGCACTCCGTCAACGAACTCGTCATCGATTTCGAGAAGCGGCACCTGTCTGCCAAGTTCGCCGCATCGGGGGAAGAGGACCGGATCTGGGGAGAGGAGGAGTTGCGCAGATATCTCGCCATCAGAGGGCTGGGCATGCTGGGCGAGGTACGTGAGAAGGATGGCACCGCCACCTTCACCGTTTATAACGCTTTCATCGCGCCGCTGGTGGCCGGTCGCCTGCTAGCGCTGTGGGAGAAGGAGCACGACCGGGCGGGCACCTACCAGTTCGACGTCACCGATAACACCCTCCGATTCTCCATATCCTGAAAGGGTCCCATCTTCTTCTAGCCTTACCGCTTTGTCCCGGTTTGTGTCATTGCGAGGCGGCCGGGGTCCTGTCATCGCGATGCGGTCGGGGTCCTGTCATTGCGAGGAGGAGTCCTCGACGACGTGGCAATCCCCTTCTTTT
>CAYHAT010000262.1:0-5417 GCA_964354675.1 uncultured Actinomycetota bacterium
GTTCGGTTATTATGTCCAGCGAGGGGAGGAGGCGGGAGCCCTGGTCTTCAGCGTGCAGCGGCCCATGACCGACGGAGAGAAGGAAGAGTTCAAATATAAGCTGGCCACCGGAGACGGCATCGAGTTCGACACCTGGGACGACCATGTGGCCGCCTGGGCCGCCTGGCCCCTAGGGAGCTGGAGCAACCGGCGCCTCTTCGCGGGGGACAAGATCCTTGCCGGCACCCTGGCCGGCCTGATCAGCCCGGTGCTGCTCTTCGGGGTCAACGGCGCGTTGGTCTCGGGGAAGACAGCGGCGACAGCGGCCTGTGACCGCGATGCCGCACTGCGGGAGTTCAAGAGGCTCACGCCTCTGTATTGGCCCCAGTTCGCCTTTCGCAAGATCAGGGAATACGTACCCCACGCCGTGCTCAAGCCGGTGACCCAGGCCGTAGTCTCCACTTACGACCCGGACTCGTTCCCGTATGCCATGCTCTTCATGCTCTGGCCCCCCGGCTTCAGGTACAGAGGAACGGCCTGACCCCACCCCCAACATCATTGTGCGGCGCCACCTGCGCTCTCAACAGGCGTCATTGCGAGGAACGAAATAACGTCATTGCGAGGAACGAAGTGACGAAGCAACCTTTATGCGCCCGCTCCGTCAATAGGTGCTTGTTCTCAAGTCGCAATCCCTTCGCCGTTACCTATGGGGGCCTTCGAACATGAAACGTGGATGTTTTACAGGGAACCTCCAACAACGATAATTATTGAGAGCGACCCCCGAACCCAGGTAAACTTTGGTGGCCGACATCCAAATCCTAGAAAAGGAGATCTTTAACTGCTGGTGTGTGGGCAGGTTCCTCTTCCGTTGTCCGGCGGGAAAGGACGATGGTCCCGAACAAGATGAGGACGAAAGCGGCAATGCGCATCGTGGAAAGGACCGGGCTATCAGGGAGGTGCTCGTTCAAAGCTATGGTGCCCATGACTATCGGCACGCATACTACGAGGGCGTTGTATATGGGGGCCACCACCACCGCCCTGCCCCTTTGGAGGCCTGCCTGGAAGATGGCGAAGCCCAGCGGGTAGGCTAACGCACACGCGGGCAGCCAGAAGTACCATTGACCCTCGAAATCTCCCATGAGCAGCCTGGAAAAGACGGCGGCCATGCCGATGATCAGGCCTCCCGAGATGCCAAGGCCCGCTGCAATGTTCCCTCTTCCCGACAGCTGAAGGGCAAGCGGGACCGCGATGGCTGATAGGGCAACCGCGCCGGTAATCACCCATAGCTCGAGCGGGTGGAATGTCTTTTCCCCGGACAAGCCCTCCGCCAGGCTGATGGACAGGAATATCACCCCAAGCACGGTGATGGCTATGGCGAGGGAGTCGGTCCGCCTAGGCTTCTCGCCGAGGTTTTTTATGGCCAGGTAGGCGAGCAACGCGATGCCGGCCGTGATGATGGGTTCCACGATGGATACCGGTAAGAATATGAGCGCAACCATGAAAAGAGCGGTCCCAAGCCCATCCACAGCCATCGCGGCCAGCCACAGACGATCGGTGATAAACGCCTTGATGACCGTCCACGATATCCGCAACCTCATCCTGGGCAGGGTGTCCACCGCTCTCTTCTGCATGTACGTCGAGTAGTTCACGCAGAACGAAGCCGCAAAAGTTATTAATATCGCCGCAACTGCTTTCACCGACATTCATATGTACCTCCTGATGTCATGATCTTACCATGATTCAAGCGGCTATCTTTTCCGGGAAGCGATCCCCTTCCTTGCATCGCTTCGCCCCGTCCCCGTTGGAAGAAAAAGGCCGTAGGGGATCTTTGTCCCTTGACGGGGTCGCTCTCAATAGGCGTCATTGCGAGGAGCACGGCGACGTGGCAACCTCAACGCGCCCACTTCTCTCCATATGTGCTTGCATGGATATACGACCCTGTAATGAAAGGGCCCGGGATCACGAAAGGGCCCGGGATCACCCGGGCCCTTTCGAAAACGGTTGGCTCAGTCGATCTTCCTGAACATCTTCTTGGGGGCGCCACAGATGGGGCACTTGTCGGGAGCTTCCCCCTCCACGGTATTGCCGCAGACCTGGCAGACGTAGTAGTCCGTCTCCTTGTTTTTCCCCAGGTTGTCCAGGGCCTTCTGGTAGAGCCCGGCGTGGATCTCCTCAACCGCGTTGGCGTTGGCGAAAGACATGTGGGCGGCGTCCTCGCCCTCTTTCTTGGCCTCCTCCATCATGCGCGGGTACATGGCCTTGAACTCCTCGGTCTCTCCGCCGATGGCCTGCTTCAGGTTTTCATCGGTGCTCCCGATGCCCTTCATCACCCGCAGGTGAGCATGGGCGTGCACGGTCTCGGCATCCGCCGCGGCCCGGAAGAGCTTGGCTACCTGGACGTAACCCTCCTCGTCCGCTTTCTTCGCGAAGGCCAGGTATTTGCGGTTCGCCTGGGACTCCCCGGCGAAGGCCTCCTTGAGATTATCCATAGTACTCACGGTCCACCTCCTCTGTTAAGATCCGCTTTCTAATATTCTTCCCATATGAGCAAGAATATATTGCCAACCAGGCAGGCAAATCAACCATGATGTATATCACGCTAAGGGCAATGACAGAAAGCGCTAATGTTTCCAAATGTGAGATCGACGTTCCCCAGCCAGAAAGAACAACCGTCTGCGCTGCCCCCAGCCCGGGAACTACCAGGTCGGTCGCAGCGAGCGCGCAATAGGCGGTTCCTTCAAATTGCGAGGTTGCTTGCGCAGCCGAGCGAGACCGTTACCTGGAGGCCCAGGGCCGGAAAAGCACTAACCCAAGGCTCGGGCCGGAAGAACGCCGCCTTATCCGTATTCGATGACCACGCCGGTGCCGCCGGCCGGGTAGGAGAAATCGATGGCCTCCTGCTCGCATATCTCCCAGCAGGCACCGCATTCCACGCACAACTCCTGGTACCTGACGGCGAGTTTGGCCTTGCCCGCCTTAACCGCCCAGATATTGAAGGAGCAGACCAGAGCGCACAGGCCGCAGCCGTTGCATTTCTCCCGGTCGTAGGTGATGAAGTCGCCCATCTTGTCGGTGTCCACGCGCTTGACCAGCTCGAAGAAGTCCAGCTCGATCTCTTTCATCTCAACGACCTCCCGCTCCGTATGATTGCCTGGGCAGTGGCCCGTTCTGTTTCGCCGCCGGATCGAGGTAGGGGGCCAGTTTCCTGGAGAGCCTGGCGATGACCTTGAAATAGTTGTCGTCCGAAAGACGTCGCAGCGCCGGGATCTTGGGCTTGGCCGCAAGCAGTAACTTCTTCACGTTACCGGGCCAGATGCCGCGGGCCAGGGGTGCGATGTAGGTCTTGCCGAAATCACCGAACTCGGGTGCCAGCTCTATTAAGTGTCCCAGGTGCTGGTTGAAGCAGTCCATATGGGCGTCGCCCCAGTCGAAGACGATGGAGAAGGGATGGAGCATGGAGAATTCCAGCAGCAACTGGATCTGCCTCTCCATGAGCTTGGGATCGAAGATGGAGGAGTTCCAGAGGTTTACGAACTCCTCGCCGAACTCGTGCTCCTTGCCCAGGTCCGAGGCCTTCCAACGCCGCTCGTATTCGGCCAAAGACCGCTCGCTCGTGTCCCCCTTGGAGATGGCCCAGGCGGCCGTGTGCGCGGCCTCCCGACCGGAGATGACGGCGTGCCAGATGCCCTCCGCCTCCAGGGGGCAGGGGAAGCCGGCGGCGTCTCCCACCAGCATCATGCCGCCGGTGTAAGTCTTGGGCGGCTTCTTCATCCAGGGGAGCATGTGTGCCTGGTACTCCCGCGGCTTGGCTTCTATGGCCCGGCACATGGCCCGGAAGGCGGGTATCCCGACGACCTTCTTCATCATTTCCAGGGGTTTCTCGTCCCAGTCGTCGCGCAGCCACTGCCCTGCCCCGATGTGGAAGCCGTCCCGGAAGTTCACCTGGTAGGTGCCGTACAGGGGGCCGAACCACACCCACTCGGCGTTGCCGATGACGTCGTCCATCTTCTCCTCGTTGCAGCCGAAGTCGAGCTGCGGCACCAGGGTGCAGCCTCCGCCCCAGCGGTTGCGCATCCCCGCCTTGCGGGCCATGGTGGACATGGCCCCGTCGGCGGCGATGACCACTTCCGCCTGTATGGGCTCCCCCTTCTCCGTCTTCACGCCGGTCACCCTGCCGTCGCCTGTGATCACGTCGGAGATGAGGGTGGAATTGCGCAGCTCCGCTCCAGCCGCGGTGGCCATATCGGCCAGGAAGGGGTCCAGGTCCTTGCGGTAGATACTGATGCCGTCCATGCCGTGAGGCCAACGATCGGCGCAGAGGTCCGAACCGGTAGTGCCGGAGCGGTAGCGCAGGCGGTCGTGCTCGTCGATGAGGTTTATCACCACCATCTCGATCTTGCGCACGGAGGGCAGTTCCTGCAACTGCTCCATGAGCTTGGGGAAATCGCGCCACCACCTCTGCCCCAGGCCACAGCCGGAGGAGTTCTTCTCGCCTGGTTTGCGCCCCCGCTCGAAGAAGACCGTCTTCAACCCCGCCTCAGCCGCAGTCTTGGCGGCATAGGAACCGCCGGGACCTCCGCCTACGACGACTACGTCCCATTTCTCCATTACCTGTCTACCCCCTTCCTGCTATGCCCCTTAGGCCGCGAGCTTATCCGTATGTGCTCCGCCTGTGATCGCTGCCGCCTGTAAAGGGGCGATCATTGGAACGAATCCACTGTTAAAGCATCCCCGCATCTCCTGATCGCAGAAATCCCTCCAAATGATATTGCGAGGAACATAGTGATAAAACAATGCGTGGCACGATGCTTGCACAAGTCCGTATGGCATCTCCAGAAGAACCACCCATGACCATGCGTTACATCTCCACGATCGTATATGGAAGCGAACCTCGTGCATGAGGTTGCCGCGCTCCGTTCACTTCCTTGACTGCACTCGCAATGTCGTATACTCTCCACCGGTCTTCAGCCATCGGGCATCAGGCGTCAGGCCGGGGGGCCTTCCTCCGTCCAGGTCATCTCGTCCACCAACCGGTCCAGCTTCGCCTTCACTTCCGGATCCACCTTGGAGAAGTCGAAGTCCACCTCGTCGCAGTACATGCCGGTATCCGCGGCGCGGTTGACGTCCAGGGTGGTGGATATCTTCTTCTGCCAACCGTTGTAATGCCCCATCATGGGGCTTATGGTCTCGCGCAGGCGGGCATCGGTCACCGAGAGCGGCTCCATGCACATCTCCATGGCGGCGACTGAGAACTCGATGAACAAGGGCTCCAGCGACGCGAGCTGCTTCGGGTCGCGGGCGTTATACTGGAAGATCTCCTCGCAGTGCCCCCAGGTGTTGTTCTCGTAAAGGGCCATGAAGGGGTTGTCCGCCAGGTCGTCCAGGATGCCGCCGCTGTCGATCCACTTACGCTTGATCTTCTCACCCGTATCGGCCCA
>CAYHAT010000263.1:0-5400 GCA_964354675.1 uncultured Actinomycetota bacterium
CTCCTTCGCCATGCGCTCCTTGACCCGCTCCACCAGGATCACGGTCATCTCCATGCCCACGTCTGCGCCCACCAGGATGTCCTCTACCTCTTCCCAGAAGGCATCGTCGAAGCGGCGGGAGGCCATGGCCTTGGACAGCGGGGCGACGAAGTTCACGCGGCTTTTCGACAGCCCCTTGCGCAGGCGGGACAGCCATCTCTCTTTCTCCTCCTCGGGAGGGAGCTCTTCCTCCAGGGTTATCTCGCCGATCTCGAGGACGGCCGGCTCGTCTGCGCCGGCTTCTACCGCCATGGCAGCCTCCGCCGACTCGGGTGGTATCTCCACGGTCTCGTGAGGCTCTGCCGATCCTGCCGCCACCTCCGCAAGGTACTCCTCCTCCATGTGCAGCTCGCGGACCTCGCGGGACATGCCCTTCCACTCCTCTTCCGCGATCTCGTCTCCCGGCAAGGCCTCTGCGGCTGGCTCCTCTTCGCCGACCACGACGCATTCCTCCGCCTCGGGGCCGCAGTATAGCGCTTCACCTTCCCCCTCCTCGACCTCGGGCAGTTCCTGCAGCTCCTCGAGGGCTTGCATCTTCTCCCTTTTCCTTGCTTCCTTGAGCTCCGCCTTCTCCGCCTTAAGCCGGGCTTTCTCCTCTTTTTCCCGCTGCTTGCGCTCTTCCTTCTCGCGCTTTTTCTGTTCCCTGTCGGGTTTCTTATCTTCTTCCATCTCCACCTGCCTCGATCCTCATGAATCTGAATATCCTTGATCTATTATATCGAACGGTGGCCGCGCCCGACACGAGGCTTGAGGGCATGCCTTTATGGATCTGGTGCGAGCGATGGACTATCATTGACGCGAAGGCTGAAGCGGCCGGCACACTCTCTTGCAGGCATCGGGATCAGGGCAGGTTGGTTGCATGCAGGGACATCCCGTTTACGTCCAGACCAGAAACAAGACGAGCATTATCTGCGCGGCTGCTCTCCTCCTATGTGGATCGATCATGACGACGGGTGCCTTCATCGACTTCGTGGAGACCGATTCCTCCACGGACAATTCTTTTTATTGGCCCTTTATCGGTCCGCCCTTGCTCGCTCTCTCGCTCTTGATCATCGCCGCCGCTATCATCGCTCTCATAACCCAAAAAGACCTCGGGGCCTTCATCTTCTCCACCACAGTATCCTCCGTCAGCCTTATATATCTTTTCCTGATGTGGTTGGCCCTGAAATATAGCCTGCTCGAAGGATTGGCTCCCAGCAAATATCCCTACGAGACCTGGGCCCGCCTCGGACCCGGCCTGTTCGTGATGCTGGCCAGCGCTATCCCGGCCGTGGCCGCATCTATCACCGGGCTCATTGCGTCGTTAAAGCAAGGCGGGGTTAACCCTCCATACTGAGATCCGCGAGATCCCGAGCAACGGTTTGGGGTCAGACCTCAAAAATCTGCCTCTCCACCCGCCGCAGCAATGTTGATCGTCGCAAACATGAGAGGCAATTCTTAGAGCAACGGTTTGGGGTCAGACCTCAAAAATTGCACTGCGGACAGAGCAGATTTTAACGGTTTGGGGTCAGACCTCAAAAATTGCACTGCGGACAGAGCAGATTTTTGAGGTCTGACCCTAGGTGCCGGTGCTCGCCAGGCGCTCCGCCTCGTCCAGCCTCTGGCTGACGATGCGCGAGATCCCGGAAGCTTGCATGGATACGCCGTAGAGGATGTCGGCGATCTCCATGGTGCGCTTCTGATGGGTGATCACGATGAGCTGGGAATCCCCCTTGAACTCCTTGAGCATGTTCAGGAAGCGGTGGAGATTGACGTCGTCCAGGGCGGCCTCCACCTCGTCCAGGAAGTAGAAGGGGCTCGGCCTGGTCTTGAATATGGCGAAGAGGAACGCCAGCGAGGTGAGGGCGGTTTCTCCGCCGGACAGCAGCGAGAGCTTCTTGAGCCTCTTGCCCCGGGGCTGTGCCTCCACGTCCACTCCGGTGTTGAGCAGGTCGGTGGGATCGGAGAGGGTGAGTTCGGCGCGCCCC
The DNA here is from genome assembly GCA_964354675.1 of uncultured Actinomycetota bacterium. Taxonomy (GTDB): domain Bacteria; phylum Actinomycetota; class Geothermincolia; order Geothermincolales; family RBG-13-55-18; genus SURF-21. The sequence goes on from CAYHAT010000263.1 coordinate 2,007, forward strand.
TGGGGGAAGAGCATCTCGAAGAGCTCCTGGAAATGCTGGTTTACCTCCTCGAAGGTCTCCTTGAAGATGCGAACGATCTCCCGGTCTATGGCGCGAACCACTTTGAGCAGGGATGCCTTGCTCTCACGCAGGTCTTCCACCTGTTCCATGAGGAAGTCGTAGCGCTCTTTCATCGCTGCGTGCTCCTCGACCGCCCGCAGGTTCACCTGTCCCAGCATATCGCGGCGACGTTCCAGCCTCCCTAGCCTCTCCCTCATCTCGTCCTCGGGGGAAGCAGGCACGTAATCCGTGAGGGCGGTCTCCAGAGGCAGCTTGTATTCGTCGAGTAGACGCTGCACTAACATGTCCACGCGCATCTTGAGTTGAGCGGCCGCCAGGTCGCGGTTGTGCACCAGCTCCCTCAACTCCCCTTCTCGGGCTTCCAACTCCTCGATAAGCCGGCGCAGGTTTTCCTGCTCCGAGTCCTTGCTCTCCAGCTCATCCCGGCTCTCCGTCTCCCTGCGCCCTAACCGGGCCTTCAACCTGCCGTGCGCTTCCGTTAGCAGCCCGACCAGGGACAGCAACTCCCCCTGCGCTTTCACCATGTGGGCCAGCTCCTCGCGTCCCGGCAGGGGCGGGCTGTCAGCTTCGGCGCTCAGCTCCTTTATCCTCTCCTCCAGGTGATATCGCCTCTCGGCCATGGAGGCGCTACGTGCCAGGACGCCCTGTATTGCCTCCTCCATCTCCCTGTCGCGTTGGCGCAGCCCCTCCACCTCGCGCTCCGCCTCAGCCAGCCTGGGCTCCTTCGCCTGCGCCTCTCCCGCTGTTTGCGATACCTCCGCATCCAGGGCGGCTGCCCTGTCGCGCAGCTCAGCCTCCTCCCTCTCCAGGCTCTCGACCCGCTCGCCCAGCTCCGTCATATCCGCCTCGGCCCTCTCGACATGCAGCCCCGATTCGCGCAAGCCCACCTCGAGATCCCTCGATGCGGCGTCCAGCTTCCTTCCCTCCCCGGCCAGCTCCTCCAGGTCCTTTTCCAGGCCGGCTACGGTGGAGAGGGCGCTTTTGCGCTGCACCTCGAGGGAGATCCCCTCCTCGTCGCAGAGGTCGAGCATCTCCTGGAGCTGTTCTATCTCCCGCCGCCGGGCGATGACGTGGAAGGGGCTGCGCGGCCGCGCGCCGCCTTTAACCGCGCGCCGCGGCGCGATCACGTCACCGTCCTCGGTGACGAAGGTCAGCTTGGGGTAGAGCTCGGCCTTCTTCCCCGCATCGTCCAACGAGGTGCAGAAGACGACGTCGCCCAGGAGGTACTCCAGGGCTGGACGTATATCCGGGTCGCACTCCACCACGTCGAGGGCCGGGGTCCCCCCCGCTATATGAGCCAGGTTCTTGAGCTCCTCTATGGAATCGGACGATATCTCAGAGAGGGGGAGGAAGATGCCGTAACCCTCCTCTCCCTTCTTCAGGACCCTGATGGCTTCCAGGGCGCTTTCCAGGTCGCGTGTGACCACGCTGAACAGCCAGGGTCCCAGGAAAGACTCCAGGGCCCTCTCCCATTCCTCGTGGATGCTCATCTTGTGCAGGAGCATCCCCAGCACGCCGGGAAGGTCCTCGCCCTCGTCCATGACCCTCGCCGCCGCGGCGGCATAATCTATGCGCGAGCTGAAGACCTCCTGCAGCGCCCTCAGCCTGGCTACCACCAAAGCCTCATCCTGGAACGACCTCCGCTGCTTGCGCGATATGGCCTCCAGTTCCTCCCGGAAGCGGGCCAAGTCCTCACGGGCTGTGGCCATCCTCTTGTCCACATCAGCTCGCTCCTCCTCGACCTTTTTTATCGCCTGCGCGGCGTTCTCTATCTCCTCCCTCAGGGATGCGAGCCTCTCGAGCGCGGTCTCCCGTTGCGACCTCAGCTGGTCCGCCTCTGCATGGAACTCGTCGGCCCTTGCGGCTGCCCTCTTCGAAGCGTCCTGCTGTTCGCGTCCTTTCTCCCTCAGCTCGGCGAGGGAGCGCCTGAGGGCATCGCGTTCGCGCCTGGCCCGGTTGAGCTCGGTGCCCAGGTCCTTTCTATCCCCGCGCAGGCGGCCTTCATCCGCCTGCAACCCCTCCAGCTCCGTCTGCGCGCGAGCCCGTTCCTCTTCCAGCTCGTCGCGTTTGCGGGCCAACTCCTCCCGGCGCGACTTCCAGCCGTCCCGGTAGGAGATATCGCCGCTCAAGGCGGCGTACAGCTTCAACCTCTCCTCTCCCAGGCTCTCGCAGGCGCGCAGCCTCTCGCCCAGGGAGAGCAGCCGCATTTCCTGCACGCGGCACCCGTCGAGCACCTGTCGCAGCTCGCGCAGCCTCGCCTCGAGGCTGGCCAGCCGCTCCTTTCCCTCCTTGACCCCAGTAGAGGTCTCCTTCAGCTCCCGGGTGAGCCTTTCCTCTTCCTCGCGCCGGTTTTCCCACTGGCCCTTGAGCTCTTGCAGTTCCGCCACCAGGATGCGGATGGAGAGCTCCCTTATCTCCGTGGCGAGTTCCCCGTATTGCCGGGCTTGCTGCGCCTGCCTCTCGAGGGGCCGCAACTGCTTGTTTACCTCAGAGATGATATCCCTGACCCGGACCAGGTTGCGTTCCATACCCTCCATCTTGCGCAGTGCCTTCTCCTTGCGTCGCCGGTGCTTGCGCAAACCTGCCGCCTCCTCCAGGAAGGCGCGGCGGTCTTCCGGCTGGCTGCGCAGGATGGCCTCCAGCTTGTTCTGGCCGATCACGGCCGTGAGCTCGCGGCCCACTCCCAGGTCGGAGAGGAGCTCCTGGATATCCACCAGGCGGCACGCCGTCTTGTTCAGCAGGTATTCGCTCTCTCCGGTGCGGTAGATGCGGCGCGTCACGACCACCTCGGGGAAACCTATGGGGATATCCCCGCTGCGGTTGTCGAAGGAGAGGGAGACCTCGGCCATGCTCAGGGGTTGGCGGGTGGCGCTCCCCGCGAAGATGACGTCCTCCATCTTGGTGCCACGCAGGTTACGTGGGCTCTGTTCTCCCAGCACCCACAGCACCGCGTCGGCGACATTACTCTTCCCGCTGCCGTTGGGGCCGACGATTACCGATATGCCGGGCTCGTAATCGAGGATCACCTTATCGGCGAAGGACTTGAAGCCCCGCGCGGTAAGCGACTTGAGATACATCCGTGCCTTGCTCTCCTCTTACTCCGCGTTCGAACGGATTTTCTAGGTATTTTTCTCCCCCCGGCGCCTTTTACCCTTCCAGGGCGCAGGGAAAGAACGGTATGGGTCGGGTCTTGGCTCTTGCAGTTTTGACTTATCGGCTCCCTATATAAGGCGGCATCACCTCAACATGCAAGATTAAAGACCTGGCCCCCTAGCCTTACTCGACGGGGAAGAAACCTATCCCGGCCGTGCCCGGACCGACATGGGCTCCGATC
>CAYHAT010000264.1:0-5365 GCA_964354675.1 uncultured Actinomycetota bacterium
ATTATCCACATATCGTCTCGGAGCTTGTGGTAGTGCAGGCTGGTCTCCTGGCCCGCCTCGACGGTGATCAGTTTCACCGTACATGGCTGGTTCAAGGCATAGGCCTTGATGCTGCCCCACGGTTTTTCCAGTAACATGTGCGTCACATCCTCAATTCATAGGCAAGTATCATAATAGTATATTACCTAATTATCCAATTAAGGTCAGGCCAGGGGGTCAGCCGTTCAAACGACACATCTTAAGGAACCTTTACCTGTAATAGTAATCAGCTTACCTGACACTTATCGACATCAATGAATATGTGTGGTTTTAACGGCTGACCCCATCTCTTGAAAACGTCTACTGGAATGTCCCAGGGCCGGGGCTGACCCCCTGGCCTGAAGCGAGGAGCCAGTCCACCAGGTCTCGTTCGCGGCCGGCCAACTCGGTGTGGCCTGCTCCCTCGATGACCCACAGCTCCGCCCTGTTTCCCAGCTTCCGCAGCATATCGTCGAGGTCGTCGCGGGAGTAGAAGGCCTCGTTCCCGCCGTGCACGACGAGCAGGGGTATGGAGGGGAAGGAATCCGCCGCGTCCATGGGCAGGGGTCCCCCCTCGTTGATCGCCCTGAAACGTGCCCCCAGCAATCGCAGAAAAACCGACCACACAGGGAGCACCTTGCGATGGGACTCGATGTCCGGCAGCAGGGGCGGCGCTCCCACGGTTACGACGGCATCAAACCCGCCATAGGTGGCGGCATGGAGAAAAGCGGCCATGCCCCCCAGGGAGAAACCGACCGCGCCCAACCATGGATATCCCTTTTCCCGCACCCGTGCCACCAAACTGCGCATATCCTCGAGAGGGCCTTCCAGGTTGAGTTCGAGCCTGCCATCGCTGTCACCGTGCCCGCGGAAGTCGAAGGTATAGACGTCGTAATAGCTGGCCAGCATCTCTGAGAAGTCCACCAGCGGTGAGTAGCGTTGGCCGGTCACGGCCGGGTGGGCCACGATCACCGCCCCATGCTCCCCACCCGGGATGCAGCGCGCCGCGATGCGGATCCCGTCGGCGGTGGTCACTTCGAACTCCTCAAAAGGCAGCCGCGGATCACGCCGGGGCATCAGCCTATGCCTAAACCGCCATGCCGCCGCCCCTGCAATCGCCAGGAAGGCGACTCCCACGCAGGCCCACTTCACATGTTTCGTGTCCCCAGGCCCCATTAAAAAAGGCCCGCCGGCCGTTTTCTCACACATTCCCTCGCCTTTCCGCGTAAAGGCCCTAGCTCTTCGTGTTCTCAGCTTTCGACATCGATTTCAGTTCGTCCGCTACCTTCTCCATCGTTTCCAGGAAGGTCTCCATCACGCCTGCCGGCATCTGTTGCAGGACCTTGGTGAGCATCTCTCTCTGCCTTATCTGTACCTCTTCCACTACCCGTTTCCCCTTGGGCGTCGGTTCCATATAGATGAGGCGCCGGTCGCGGTCGTCTGTTTTCTTCCTCGCCAGACCCTTGTCGCAAAGGGTGTTAAGCATGCGGCTGGCCGTGGGGACAGACACCAGCATCATGTCGCTGAGGTCGGTCACCCTGACCCTCCCGCTTTCTTTCATATACGTGAGCAGATGCAGCTGGTGCAGGGTCACGCCATAATCGGAGATACGGTCCCGGAACAGGGCATGGCGGCTCATGGCCACACGATAGAAGGCCTGCATCAACCGCTGCGCATCGACCTCGCTCTTATCCATGTCCTCTCCATTTAGTTAGCAATGCTAATAAACTAACACCCGTCCCGATGCGCGTCAAGGCGCCTCTATATACGCTACTCCCGGCGATATACGCGTTTCGCACGCTACCAGAAACCTGGTAACCTGTAAAAGCTATCCAAGCTTTTACAGCCCTAATCAACCTTCAAACCCGGACAAATGCCCCGTTCACCGGATTGTTCTCATCATCACCCGCCCCCCGTCGATACGCGAAATGGGTGGGCGTAGGTGCGGGAACGGTATAAGGGTGTTAACGATGGGCAAGAAGAAAAAGGCCTTGAAATACGGGCGCGCCAGGTCCGTCATCCTCCTGCGTGTGACCATCCTGGTCAGTGCGGTAGTGATCGTCTCGGGTATTTTGACTTTCTTTCTGATCCGGGATTCGCAACAGCATATAGCGGAAAAATGCACCGATTGCCTGTTACAGACGGTGGCGGAAAACGTCTCCAACAGCTACAGCTATATCGCCCAGCTCCTCATGCCGGGATATGTCGCACAGACCGATTACTACGGGGTCGAACAATTGGCGACCGCTGCGCTCAAAGGGGAGGTAATCGGGATACAGCAGACGCTCAACCATGACATGGGAGAGATGCTGAACGCCGGTTTTCTTGGTCTGGACAGGTTCATGGTCATCATGCCTCCTTCCGCCATGACCTCCAAGCCTTTTGTCTGGGCTTGTGACGACCCCAGCCTCGTCTACAACTGGGAGGTCCCCGGATACCTGGCTACAGCCATGGAGGATGGCTCTCCCTACTTATGGATGGAGGGTGGTGTTCCCGAACTCGGCCTGGAGGATGGGTATCTCATCACCCAGGGAAAGGTCGAGAACCCTTTCGTCCCAGGCCTCATTGTCTCCTACTTCGCTTTCAAGCCTATGCAAGAGGAGATGGACGCAGCCCGAGCTTTTTTCAACAGCGAAAAGGGGTCCGCCAATGCTCTTCTGGGTCTGGTCATAGCGGGATTCATAGCGGTCATCCTCGCGATCGTCTTCCTGCTTATAAACCACCTCATCAAGAAAAGGGTCACCGGGCCCCTTGATAAACTCTCGGCGGCTGCGGAGGTGGTCATGCAGGGTAACCTGGATGTTGAGATAGAGGTACGGGAGGATGAGGAGTTCGCGGACCTCGCCTATGCCTTCAGGAAGATGGTGCATAGCTTCCGGGGCTTGATCGCTCGCTCAGTCGGAGAGGCTGAGGAAGACGCCAAGAACTCGCAGAGCGAACCGCCACTCATCCACCACCACAGAAGGTCGAGCATCCTCTGGCAGATAACCTTCATCCTGGTCATGGTCCTGTTAGTCTACGGGGTGGCTGCCTATTTCATCCTGCGCCACTCGCAGGACCGCCTTATCGACCACGGCACGGAGCGTATTATCCAGACCGAGGCGGATAACTTTCTTTCCAGCCTCGACTATGCCATAGAGATCAAAGTGCCCGCATACACCAAGGCCTTCAAGTCGTCGGATATAGGGGCGGTTCTGAACGACCTCGCAGCGGGGCGCCTTTCGGAGCTGCAGCAGGAAGTCGATGCCAATATGCGGCAGATGGTTGCAGCCGGCTTCCACGACCTGGAGAAGGTCATGCTCGTCGTGCCCTCCTCCACGCTCAATCCGGAAACCATAGTGTGGGCTTCCAACGACGAAAGCCTGATATACGACTGGCAGTGCCCGCAACGCTTCGTCGAGGCCATGCAGGACGGGACTCCCTATATGTTATTGCCGGAAGGCATCCCCGAGCTTGGCCTTGCGGGCGAATACCTGGTGACCTTCACCCAGGTGGAGAATCCCTTGATACCCGGCATGCCCTTTTACTATATGGCGATAAAGCCCATGTCCCTCGAACTGGCCGCCATAGAGGACTTCTGCGACCAGGAGAGAGCGCGTGCAAACCTCTATCTGGCGTCTATTCTGGAGGGATCTATAATCATCGTCATCCTCATCGCATTCCTCTTCCTCAGCCACTTATTGAAAAAGCAGATCGTCCGGCCCGCGCAGGAGCTGTCCGACGCGGCAGGAAGGGTCATGGATGGCGACCTTGACGTAACGGTAAGCGTGCGCGAGGGCGAGGAGTTGGAGGGACTCAAGTGCGCCTTCAACGAGATGGTCAAGAGCTTCCGGGATATGCTTGCCAGGTCCGTCGGCAAAGACGATAGGAGCAGTAAGGGCTCTTGAGGTTCAGCCAGCGCAGGATCAACGGCAGCCAGGGCGTATGTGACCCGTTCCCGGATACCCCCGGTCAGCGCGTGGACGTGTCCTCGACAAGCTTGTCGGTCACGACCACTCCCCGGATGAACTGCACGATGTCCCCCAGGTCGCTGCCTGGCCCGAAGATCTCCTTGATACCCATGGCTTTCAACGTCTCCGCATCGTGTGGAGGGAGTATGCCCCCCACGACCATGGGGATTTGCCGGGTAGCCTCATTATCCTGCAAGGCATGGAATATCTTAGGGATGATGGTCATAAGGCCCCCGGAGAAGATGCTGATGCCGACGACGTCCACATCCTCCTGGATGGACATCTCCACCACCTCCGCGGGGGTGATACGCAGGCCGCCATAGAGCACCTCCATGCCCGCGTCCCGCAGGGCTTTTCCCACCAGCTGGATGCCGCGGTTGTGGCCATCCAGGCCCGCCTTGGCCAGCAGTACCCTGATCGGTTTCCCTTCCATGTCAACCCCCCATCAACAGATAAAGGCGTCTTTACTTTCTTTGCCCGCCCCTAACGCCTCCTGCAGCGCATTCTTTATCTCCTCCAGGGTGGCGTAGGCTTTCACCGCTTTCATGCAGGAAGGCACGATATTCTTATGGGCCGCCGCATCCTCCTTCATCTTCTCCAGCGCCAGCTTCAGCGCATTGTCATCGCGAGCGGCCTTGACCTCCTTGAGCATCTTCACCTGGTGCTTCTCCTGGGCGGGATCGATGCGCAGGATCTCGATAGGGGTCTCTTCGTCCCCCGCGAACTCGTTCACGCCCACGATGGTAATCTCGCCCGACTTGATCTTGCGTTGGTATTCGTTGGAGGCGCGCACCACCTCCCTCTGCACCCAGCCCGCCTCCAGGGCGCCCACCATGCCTCCCATGTCGTCTATCTGGCGCAGGATCTCGCGGGCCTCCTCCTCGATATCGTCGGTGAGCTTCTCCACGAAATAAGAGCCGGCCAGTGGGTCCACGGTGTTGGTTATGCCGCTTTCGTACGCGATGATCTGCTGAGTGCGCAGGGCGGTGCGTGCTGCGTACTCGGATGGGAGGGCATAACACTCGTCCATGGAGTTGGTGTGCAGCGAATTGGTCCCGCCCAATACCGCCGCCATGGCCTGGATGGTGGTGCGGATGACGTTATTCACGGGCTGCTGCGCCGTGAGAGAACTGCCGGCGGTCTGCACGTGGAAACGGAGCAGCCAGGATAGGGGGTTCTGCGCGCCGAACCTCTCTTTCATGATGCGCGCCCACAGACGGCGGGCGGCCCTGAGCTTGCATATCTCCTCGAAGAAATCGTTGTGGCAGTTGAACATGAAGGAGAGGCGGGATGCGAAATCATCGACGTCCATCCCCCGGCTGATAAGTTCCTCCGTATAGGCGATGGCGCTGCCGATGGCGAAAGCTATCTCCTGGGCCGCGGTGCTCCCCGCCTCG
>CAYHAT010000265.1:0-5362 GCA_964354675.1 uncultured Actinomycetota bacterium
AAAGTGTTGCCCCAGTTATCATCTCCCGCTACCCACACTTCTCGGAGAAGAACCACCTTTTCTTAATTGCCTTTGCGTAAACTGATGTCGAAACCATACGGGCACATTTTAAGCACAATTTCAGCCACAGTGACAACTCCAATCAACATAGCTCATGAAGAATCGTCCAGCCCTATTCCGGGTGCAGGCATCGCCCTTTACTCTCTTCCCCCATCGGCTTATACAGGTTCGAAGGTGCCTGCGGATTCAAGGTACGATAGCATCTTGAGATAGAGCCTGTCCCTCTTCTCCAGGATCTCCAGCTCGCTGCGGCCGCCGTAGTCGTAGAATCCCCTGGAGGTCTTCGCCCCCAGTTGCCCCTTCTCCACCTTCTCCTCGACGATGGGGCTACCCATCCCGTAGCTCTTGGCGATGTCGAGCACCAGGTCCAACCCGGTGAAATCCATGGTCTGGACCACTCCCACGACAGGGAGCCTTATGCCCAGGCTATATTTGACTGCCCTGTCGATATCCTCCGGGGTCGCTACTTTGCTGTTCAGTAGGTCGGAGACGGCCAGGGCCATCATGTTCTGGATCTTGTTCACGATAAAGGCTCGGGTGAACACCTGCAGTTTGACCGGCACCTTCCCCAGCCTCTGCATGAGGGACATGGTAAAGTCCACCACCTCGGGGGCGGTGCCGGGCCCCGGCGCCACCTCAACCAGGGGGATGATATGGGGCGGTGCGAACCAGTGAGCTATCACCAGGCGCTCCGGATTCTCGAGCTCGGCGAATTCGAAGATGTCCAGACCGGAGGTATTGCTGGCGATCACCGTTTCCGCGGGGCAGGCCTTACCCAGCTGCGTGAAGATTTCCTGTTTGATCTCGGGTACTTCGCTCACCGCCTCCACCACGAATTCCGCCTCCGCCGCGGAGCCCGCCAGGTTGGTGGAGGGATGAACGCGGCCGATTATGGCATCAATATCTTCCTTCTTTAACAGGCCGTTATCCGCCAGCACCCCCAGGTTGGCGGCTATCTTGCCCGCGGCCGTCCGCAACGCTTCTTCGTTCGAATCCACCAGCGACGTCTCGATGCCCGCCTGGGCGAACACCTGCGCGATGGAGTGACCCATGATGCCCGCGCCTACAACCGCCGCTCTCCTTACGTCTCCGGCATCCATCGTCTGCTCCTCCTTTAACTCTTCCATCCATTAATGCCCCGGTAACCAGCTAAGAAAGGGTGTTATTCTCCGCTCCTTTTCCTGCTCTTGAGCCACTCGACAAAGACCTGGTTCTCCTCCTCCACCTCCAGCCTTACCCTCTCGCGGATCTCACTGTCGGCGAGGGCTGCCATGTCGGGCTGATCGCTCCTGTCCCTTATGGCCCAGTAGGGCAGGGGCTCCAGGGGAGGGCAACCGGTGACGAAAACGCATTCCCCGCCGGCCTTCTCGATCTTTTTCCTCAAGGGCCTGAGGCAATCGCCCATCAGGACGAGGTCCTTGCCGGGCTCGACGCCGGGCGGGAGTCCCTTCTTGCGGCCGACGACCACGTTGACCCCTCTGTTGTCCTCGTATAAGTCCATCGCCTGCAGCCTGACCAGGGTATAGGCCAGAAGACCCTGGCAGGTGCTGCAGGCATTCTGGCAGTAGACGTTATATTCCGGCCATGCATCGAAGCCATCCAGGTAGGGAAGGTAGATAGGCTTGTGCACTTCCTCCACCGTGTTGCCGCGGATCTCGATGTTGCTCTCATCCACATATCCCATGCCCCGGTCGGTAGCAGCCTGGAAGTAATCAACCTTGTCGATATCCAGTCCCACCATGCGGCAGGCGGTGGCGTCGAGGGCTACCGGATCGCTGCTTGCCACCACGCAGCCGAAGTCCACCGGAGTCCCGCAGTGGGGGCCGAAGCCCTCCTGGGGCCGGATCATGTCCGCGATGGTGAGGCCCACGTTGTCCAGCACCGACCACACGTCCATCATGGCCGCCGCCAGGTCGGTGAAGTGCATCATGGCGTGGACCATGTCCTGCACTACGCCCTTGATGTTCTTGAGGGCACAGGAGAAGACCATGCTCACGTGGGACTTGAAGATGGGCAGGTTGACGATGAGGTCCGCATCGAGCAGGAAGGACGGGAGCATGATCTTATCGATTTCGGACCTGTGGTCCAAGATGGATACTTCTACCAGGTCCTTCTCGTTCTTTATATCGATGATGCGGTCTACGCCTGCTTCCTCGGCGGCCCTTCTTATGCCGCTCGCCTCCAGGCAATCCATGGTGTCGCATCCGATGGCGGAGGCCTCCGCCAGGATGATCTCCTTGGGCCTGCCTTTGCGCAGGGCCTTGATGGCCGCCGCCACCACCTCGGGGCTGGTGTTCACGGCGCTCTCGGGCGGGTAAACATGGCCGCCGTTGGGCTTGACCACCACTGTCGCTCCCGGCTCGAAGAAGGCCCCCACCCCTCCCAGGTGGGCCAGGGCTTCCTCCACCATCCTCTCAGCGTCGCTCCCTTTTACGATAGAGACTATCGATTTAGACATATCTCATCTCACCTTCCTGAAGACTTTAAAAAGCGCCTCCTGGCCGTTCCCCGGCTCTCACGCCCTCCAGCACTCCATCAACTCGTCGACGGGCCACCTGGTCAGGACCTCGCAACCGTCCTTGGTCACCAGCACGTCCTCCTCCAGGCGCACGCCGTCCTTGCCGCCCCTCTTTCCGGTCCACGTCTCGATCGCTATGACCATGCCCTCTTTGAACTCCACGGGAGGGATGTTCATCATCTTGGCCACCGGCGTTATGCCGGGGCCCTCGTGCAGGCTGAGCCCTATACCATGACCTACGGCATAGGGAAGGACCTCCAGCCAGTTATCAAATCCCCAGTAAGAGGGGGAATCTGGCCACTTATCGACGACGTCATAGGTGGTGTTGCCGTTCTTTATCGCGCCTATCCCTGCATAAAGCATGCCGCGGCACTCCTCGTAGAGCTCCTTCTGCTCCGAGGTGGCCTTGCCACAGCAGAAGGTGCGGTAGACGCAGGACATGTACCCCATGTAGGTGCAGCCGTCGACATCTATATAGATGAGGTCGCCGGGGCGAACGGGCTTGTCGGTGAAGGACCAGGTGAAGGGGTTGGTGTTGTACCCCGAACAACAGACGAGGTCCTCGGTATGATCGTCCCCTTCCTCGTAGAGGGCTTTGATACCGATGCCCACGAGGTCACATTCCCTGATCCCCGGCCTGATGGCCTCCGCTATGGCGGCGAAGGCGCTCTCGGAGTTGGCGCAGGTTATGCGCATCAGCTCTATCTCGTCAGCGGTCTTTATCAGCCTGGCCTCGTCCAGGGTGGGCTTGGCGTGTACGGGCTCGAATCCCGCTTTGGTGAAGGCCTGGCCGTACCACATCTCCAGCGTGCTCCCGTCCAGCCCTATGGGCTCCTTATCCACGCCATGCTCGGCCATTATAGAACCCACGGTGCCCACGATTATTCCCAGGTCCTCAGGCGACCTGGCGGTCACCTTGGGGACCCCCAGGCTGGACCTGACCCTGCCTTCCATCCAGGGCATGCGCCTCTCCGCCTCGGAGGGAGTGGGCGCACCGAAGAGGATGGGCTCACCGTTCCTGGGCAAAACGACGAAGGTCATCTCGCCGCCCCGCGTCGGAGTGGTCACGTAATATGAGGTCAGGTAGCGGATACTGGCGGCGTCCCAGGTGATCAGGGCTCCCAGGCCATCCTTCTCCATCTGATCCTTAGCTTTGCTTAGCCTCTCTTTTCGCAGGCGGTCGTAATCCACCCTCTGCTCGTAATCCACCGCGTATTTACCGAAAGCCATTTCAATCCCTCCTAACAAAGCCAGTTAGTCCTCGCCCGTATGGTTAAAAGACCCTGCACATGCGATGATCTTGGAATTGATTTCCAGTCTCGCTGATAACACCTCGATACATATATATATGAACTGATGCTTGCTAGCTGATCCCGCTAAGGCTTCAGCCAAAGATGCGTTTCCTGAAGGCCTGTAACTTTCTGCGATCGTAATCACGCTTGATCGCCTTCTCGATTACCCCGATGCCCCGCAAGCAGAACATGATCGCCTGCTCCGCCAGCTCCTCCCGGGTACCCTCGTAGCGGAAGGCCGGCTCGCCGGAGATGTGACACAGGTTCAGTGCCATGGCCAGGTGATGTACAAACCATATACGGTTGGCGGGAGGCGTAGGCATGGCGATGATATCGCCCTTCTGTGTCGCCACCTCTATGCAGGAGGCGAGCACGTCTGACCAGTAACCCTCTAAGGCGTTGAAATGCCGCCGTGCGAAAGCAGTGTCCCCGATAAGACTCTGGAACAACAGCCGCTCATGCGCTTTCTGATCCGAGCCCCTCCCAGGGACATCCAGCATTATCACCTCAACTAAGAGGTATATCAGGGTTATCAGGGTCTCTGTTCCGGGCTCGAGGGCTTCGATCTCCGGACCGCTGGCGGCCAGCATGCTCCGGGTGTAGCTGAGAAGTTCTTCGTAAAGGGCCTCCTTGCTGGGGAAGTGCCGATATATCAAGGCCTCGGATATACCCGCTGCCCTGGCGATATCCCTCACGTAGGCACCGTTGAACCCGTTCTCAGCGAAAATAGGTATTGCCGCTTTTATGATGCCGACCTTGCGCTCCTCAGCGCTCATCCTTGTAGATGCCATCTCGATCTGCCTTAAAGTAAGTTAACGTTTACTTACATCATTAGACCACCTCTATTCTCCCATGTCAACCTGTCTTTCCTTTGAAATGCTGCCGGTCGAACGAGGATCAGTTATCCCCGAGGTAATCCCATGGATCATGCATGAATAGAGGCGATATTCTAGACCAGAAGGAGGGTATTCACCCATTTTATAGTTACTCTTAAGATCGTTTTTTACAGCGGCTAGAACTAACGCGTGATCAGGACAGTCAATCGATGTCCTTAACACATATGGCCAGTTCCCTGCCGATAAGGTGGGGGTTATCCTCCTGGATGAAATGGATGCCGTCTCCTATATCCACTGTCTTGAGGTTGGCGAGGTTCTTCCGGCACCAATCCACCATGGGCCTCGCCCTGCCTCGGGCCAGACGTCCCAACCGGGTATCGGGGCAATAATAGCCTCCATGAAGGCCAGGCCCCTCACATTGCTCTCATGGCGCATGGCGTAGTAGAAACTCAGTGCGGAGCCCCAATCGTGGATGACCAGAATGAGATCCTTCAGGCCGAGCTCCTCGATAAATCCCTCCGCATACTCGAAGTGATCGAAGAACCGATACTCGATATCAGGCTTGTCCGATTTCCCCATGCCGATGAGATCCGGGGCTATGCATCTGTGCGATGCCGAGACGTGAGGTATTATGTTCCTCCACAGGTAGGAGGAGG
>CAYHAT010000266.1:0-5343 GCA_964354675.1 uncultured Actinomycetota bacterium
CCAGGTGAGCAGCTCCAGGAGGAGCAGGACCAGCAGCCCGATGCCGACCAGCCGCCCCGCCCTCCAGCCCCCGTTGCGCCCGGAGGCGCGTCGTCCCGAAAATAGGGTGAAGCACCGAGAGCGCCGATGCGCCCCTCCCGCAAGGCGCTCGACCGAGGCGTACTCATTGAGTACGTCGCAGGGAGCGGAACGCAGCGGGTGGGGATGCAGCGGCGTTCGAATGCCGGCATATTTTCGGGACGACGCACTTGACCGCATGGCCATCTTCGCGGCGCCGTAACCGCCCAGTACGCCCAGGGAGAGGGCGACCAGGAGGAAGAAGCGTGTGGGCACCCGCGTGAATTTCAGGAGCCCCAGGCGGTAGGGGATCATGTAGAAGGGGTTGTCCCACCCCCCTATTTTAGGACCGCAGGCCAGGAAAAAGCTCAGCACCCCCAGGATGAGGAAGAAAAGGGCGCCCTGGCGGAAGGATGCCGGGTCGAAGGCCGGGTGGTCCTCCCCCTCGCGGCGGCGCAGCAGCAGGCCCGCCGCAGCCAGTATGAGGATCATCACCCCCGGGTAGAGGACGTTCTCATATCCGATCCCCCCCTCCCTGAAGGGAAGCGGGGCGTCGCCGTAGACCACGCTCACGTCCAGCACGCGCAGGTAATCCTCCGCCTGCGCCCCGTAGAGCTCCACCTCCTTGAGAGAGCGCTCGAATCCGGGCAGCCGCTGATGGGCCCGGAAATAAGGAAGGGTGAAGGGCAGGATGACCAGCGCCGCGACCACCACGGCCGCCCCCACCAGGGCCAGCCTCACCCACTCCGCCTTCCTGCGGGAGAAGGCCGCCTTCCACAGCCAGAGCAGGCCTGCAGCCAGGGCGCAGTACAGCAAGTAGTGCCAACTGGACAGTGACTGGGCCACGAAGAAGAAACCGAACAAGATCAGGTTTTTCCATCCCCCCCGCTCCAGGTAGCGGTAGAGGTAGAGCAGCGTGAAGGGCAGGAAGGGCGAGAAGAATATCTGGATGTGGCTGAACTGGCTTATTTTAAAGGGGCAGAGGGCGAAGAAAAGACCCCCGGCCAATCCCCCCCAGCGGCTGCCGGTGAGTTCTTTTACGAGCAGGTAGCACCCGAAGCCCGCGAGGACGATGCAGAAGAAGACGAGGAAGTTGTAGGCCAGGATGGGGTTGTGGGATAAGAAATACACCGGGGCGGCGATGACCCCCAGGGTGAACTGGTGCTCGGAGTAGGCCAGGACGTCCCGCGAGGGATAGATTATGTTCCCCTGGAAGAGGCGGCTGGGATGGGTGAAGATGGTCTTCGCGTCCCAGGAGATCACCCAGGAGTTGAGCAGGGGGTCGCCGTGCCCCCCCACGATGCCATCGTGCAGGTGCAGGACGAGTGGCCAGGTGAAGAGGATCGCCACCAGCAGGAAGAACACCAGTACCAGGGCGTACTCTTTGCTCTTGGACGTATAAAAACCCGCCAGTCTCTCCATGCGTTACGGCTCCGATCGCGTTGCATTCTCTGACGTCCCGGCAAAGAGGAAAGCTCCCTGAAATCCTAATAAATATATTCGATGCTCATCACCTTTTCCATCCTTGCGGACATGGGACATGGGGTCAGCCCCGGACATGGGACATTTTGACGAACAGAATTACGCTCGACAGTATGCATCGCGGAAGCGACAAAGTTTATGCCGAGTGCAGCCGAGGTGCCGTCTTCGGCGCGACGGTGCTTGGGGCGAGCGCAGCGAAGGCGACCAGCGCCTGGACATATTCGCACGACGTATGAACTCTTGCCTACCTTTATTGATATGTCCAGGCCTGGCACGCGTACGTCCGGACGTTTCACTTCGCCCCAGGTCCGGAGCCGATCCTATGGAGACAGGAGCGCAACGCCTCGGCGGTCCTGGCCGGGTCGAAGTCCTCCAGGCGCCGCCTGCCCTTCTGCACCAGGGCGGCCCGCAGCTCTTCGTTGTTCGCCAGCTCGCCTGTGGCCTCCGCCAGCAGGGGGAGATCCATATCCCGGAAGGTCATCCCCGCCCCGCCCAGGGTGAAGGGCACCGCGGCTCTTGCCCGGGCCAGGATGGGGACCTCGAAGAACATGCTCTCCACCAGGGGCACGCAGAAGCCCTCGTGCATGCTGCAGGTGACGAACACGCTCGCAGCCCGGTAGTAGGCGCGCAGGTCCTCGTCGCTCACTCCCCAGGACCAGCCCGGGATGGATACGGCCCCCTGCAGCCCGTACTTCCTTATGCGCCGGGCCAGCTCGGCGTTGTAGGCCACCGACCAGGTGGTGCCCACCAGCAGCAGGCGCGAATACGCGTTCACCCGGCCGTTGTATACGGCGAAGAGGTCGATGAGGTCCTCCACCCGCTTGTTGGGGACCATGCGTCCCACGAACAGCAGGTTGACCCGCCCATCGCGCAGTTCCTCGCAGAGGGCCCGGTTGTACTCGCCCCCCAGGGCGCCGGTGTCCACGAAGATGGGAAGCACGCCCGTCTTCTCCGCGGGGAAGCCCGCCTCCACCAGCTCCAGCCGGTTGTACTCTGAGTCGCCCAGGGCGAGGTCGCAGTCTCGCAGGCGCGGCATGAGCTCGCGTCCCCGGCGGCAGACCTCCGCCAGGTGGGGGTCGTATGGGGTCAGGAACTCCGGCGGCGTTATGTTGTGGTAGATGAGCACCTTGCGGTTGCGGCTGTCCAGGTACAGCTTGTGGTTCTCGTCGTAGACGGACAGGTGATAGATGAGGATGTCGTCGCGGGACCGCATGGGCCCCTTGCGGTAGGCCTTGAGGCCGTCGTCGTAGGTGGCCATGCGCTCATCGTGGGCGGTGGCGTAGATGAAGCTTTCCCAGCCCCATGAGCTCACCGTCTCGTGCATGCGCAGCACCTGGCCGGTCACGGCATCGCCGAACTGCAGGCGGGCGCAGATCTGATGCACTCTCATCGTCGTTCCCCTCGTCTTCTCACCCACGCCTGGTAGCGTGAGCCAGGGCGACTAGCCCTGTGGGGTCAGGCCTCACGTATTGTTCCCGCAGCCCACGACTACCTCTGCCATCAATCTCTATAATCCGCAAGGCCTGACCCCAATTCCCATTACCTCATACCCGACGTTGGGCGGTTGAACAAGAGAGCCTGACCCCACTTCCCATTACCTCATACCCAACGTTGGGCGGTTAACAAGAGGGCCTGACCCCATTTCCCATTACCTGGTACCAACGTTCAAGACCTGCCCCCACTTACCATTACATAAATCCAACGTCATGATAGGACGACCGCCTCATCCATTGCCGAGGGCTCCGGCGAGAACCTGCGCAGCACCTCCCACAGCCTGGCCGCGAAACTCTCCTCGCTGAACTCCAGCAGGCGCTCACGTTGTGCGGCCGTTATCCTCTCCCGCAGAAAAGCGTCACGCCCCAGCCGCTCCAGCAATTCCGCCAACAGCGGGAAGTCCTTGATCGTGAAAAGGACGCCCGCTCCGCCCATGGTCTCCGACACCGCCCCCGCGGCGAAGGCCAGCACCGGCAGGTCGAAGTGGAACGACTCCAGCAGGGGCACGCAGAACCCCTCGTGCTCGCTCATGGATACGTAGTAATGCGAGCGCCGGTAGCACGCCTTCAGGCCGCCGTCGCTCACCTTGCCCAGGAAGAACACGCGGTCACCGATACCCATGCGTCGCGCCAGAGACAGCAGGGCGGAATAGTAGGTGTTTATGGGCAGGGGGCCGGCGAAGACCAGGCGGGAACGCGCGTTCACCCCCCGGTGGTAGCAGCAGAAGAGCTTGATCACGTCCTCCAGTTTCTTGTTGGGCACCGCCCGTCCCACGTAGAGCAGGTTGGTCTTGCCGTCGCCCAGCCACCGTGCCAGGTCCGGGTCTTCCTCCACCCCGTCCAGCTTGTCCAGGGGTGGATTGATGGGCAACACCCCCGTCTTCTCCGTGGGGAAGCCCGCCTCCACCAGCTCGCGGCGATTGAAGTCGGAGTCCCCCAGGGCCAGGTCGCACGCGGCGAGCTGCGGCAGCAGGTCTCTACCCAGCGTGCACAGACGCACCGCCTCCGGGTAGAAATGCTCGTAGAACCCGGGCGGGGTGATGTTGTGGTAGATGAGCACCTTGCGGTTGCGGCTCTCCAGGTAGTAGTGGTAGTTGTCGCAGTAAAGGGCGTAATGGAAGATGAGCAGGTCTTCCTCATCCCCGGCGAACTCGTGGTAAGCGGTATCGAAAGAGGCGTAGCGCCTGCCATACTCGTCCATGTCGTAGGCGAAGATGCGCGACTGCAGCCCCCAGCGCTCTAGCAGTGCATGGATGGCTATGGCCTGGTTGGACACGGCATCGCCGGCATCCAGGCGGGGTACGATCTGGTGGACCCTCAAGCCCCCTTCTCCCCTTTCAGGAACACGTGTCCTCCGGTCTCCCACTCCTCGACCTCGAAGCCATGGCGGCGCATCAGGGCCTCCAGGAAGCGGCGCGGCCAATAGCGTACGAAGCCGGGGTCGCCCGCCATGACCTCCGACCACCCCCGGTTAAGGGCGCCCAGCAGGATGCCCCCCTCCCCCAACAGGTAGCCCGCCCACGCCGTGACGTCCTCCAGCTCCCCGCCGGTGAGGCATTCCGGGAAGGCCAGCACCACCAGGCCCAGGTCCTCCGCCTTGAGGTATGCCAGGATCTCTGGCGGCCGCGGGTGGAACCAGGCCGGGAGGAAGCGCGCCTGCGCTTCGGCCACTGCGGCATCGCATGTGTCCACGGCCAGGAGCAGCCGCTTGCCCTCCTGCAGCGCCTCCAGGCAGGCGGCTCCGGGTATGCCTATCATCACGGCTCTACCCTTCCCCAGCCCAGAGATGGCCTGGGATGTTTCTTCACTCCATTCCGGACGGCGCGACGCCCACAGGTCACGCCTCTCCGCCGCCTCGCCCAGGTCTATGCCGCCCCCCGCGCCACAGAGCTGGCGATAGGACAGGTCCACCGACTTGGTGAAAAAGGTGTTGAACTTCTCCTGCTGCTGCACGTATCCCTCGTTGACCGCCCGGATGGACCTGGTCTGCAGCCGCCTCAGTAATGACTTCAAGTGGCCTTTGCCCTCGCCCTGCTTATCGCTGGACAGGTCCCCCGGCGGTTCCAGGCGGACACCGGCGTCCTCCAACGCCCGCTGCAGGTCGTAGACCACCTGGATCATGGAGAAGACGTGCTCTTCCACCTCCTCCACGATATCCCTCTCCAACAGGGCGAGCATGCGCGTGTCGTACAGGCCGGCGCGCCGGCGCGCATCCGCCTTGGCGCTCAGGCCGTGCTCGTCCAACTCCTTGCCGTTTACCTCGATCATCTATCCCATCCTCTCAATAAGACCAAGGCTCGTTCTATGCCCC
>CAYHAT010000267.1:0-1909 GCA_964354675.1 uncultured Actinomycetota bacterium
TTCTCCGCCGCTTACCTTGAAGACCTGCGCAAAGACGAGGGATAAGACCGGGCGCTCACTTCTCCTTGGTGATGCGGAAGCGGCACCTGTCGTCGCCGCGGGGCAGCGATTCGACGACCTCTATCTTGAACTTGCCGCCGAGGTGGGAGATCAGACCTGGGAACTCGTATTTAGAACAAGCCTCCTCGCAATCTATGCCGATGTGTTTGAAGTACCAGTCGTACCAGGGATCCCTGCGGATGGTCAGGAATCCCGCATCGCCGTTTATCTCCGCGTAGATCTTTTTGAGCTTCGGGAGGTAGGCCAGGGACTCGTTGTTCAAGAAGAGGAGCAGTCTCATGGCGTCCTCTATGGTGGGCTTCAGGCGGTAGACCTTGACCAGGCGCTTGCCTGCGCTCGAACCCAGTCCATGCATGGCAGCGTTGATGATGCCCTGCAGCTGTTCCTTCGATAAGCTGGAGCCGGCGTACTGCGCGATGTCGTTGAATACTCCCATAAGGGCGGCATAAAGGGTGCGGTATTTGTCGTCCACGGACATGGCGGGGCAAACTAGCATCTCCAAATCGCATCACCTCCCGGAAGACCATTCTAACATTAAAAAGGACACTGCGGATAAAGAAAAATCCACCATTTCCGGTAAGCGAAACTGTTTCTAGCGTGTCTATGGAGGGTTCTGACCGGTCCTCATATAGCATGTGTAAGAGGTACGTGCGATGGGTCTATTCAGCGTTCCACGACTTGCGCCAGCCATCGCTTACTTTTCCTCGAAGGTTATGCTCTCCTTCAGGGACTCCAGGGTTTTCGCGCCGGGGTTCAAGCCCTCGACGACCACGAAGAACGCCGAGTTGCCCTTGATGATCCAGAGGGCATCCAGCTGGAAGGAAGCCTGCATCAGGTCTATGGTTGTGGCTATATGGAGGGCTGCATCTCCGCTTACCAGGTGCTCTACCTCGTACACATCGATGTTCGCCGACACGCCCATCCCCCCTGCCCCTTCTACGAAGCCGAGGTTGAACGCCTCTACCCACTCATCCTTGGTTTCGTAGAACCATTCCTCCATCTCCTCGGGGTCTTCCCCTGATGGCGTATCGGAGCCGAGCGAGGGAGGTATGTCCATGGAGGCGACGATGACGAAGTTGGTCATGCTGTCGTCGATGTAGATCTCGTCGATCTCGATGTCTGCCGAACCCTCGCTCATCGTTTCTTCCAGGTCTTCGAACATTTCCGGATCCGCTTCTTTATATCCGGGGGGTGGGGGGACATTGATGTTATAAGTCTTGCCCTGGAGAAAGAAGAAAGCGGCTACACCGACGATCACTACCAGTAGCACTACCAGGACGCCGATGATCACCTTGACGTTTAAAGGGCCCTTGGCCGCGGGGGGAGGGGGTTGGTAGCCGGCTGGATATGCTCCTGGCGGCGGCGCCTGGTAGCCGGTCCCAGTCATGGAGGGCGGCGGGCCTGCTTGCGGTCCGGGCGTGGTCAAGCCCCCCTGGGCGCCCGGCGGCGGGTATTGCGGTTGCACGTGCTCTTCGGGAGACGGGGGTTCTCCTTCGGCGCCACTCGTGGCGAAGGGATACTCGCAGAGATAGCACCTTTGCGCGCGGTCGGCATTATCGGCTCCACAGCGGGGACATCTCACGCTATTACTCCCAGGACTTAACAACCCGACACTGCTACCTATTTCTCGTCCCCGCACAATATCACCTTTAGCAGGAAGAGCGAGAGGGTAAAAAAGCTGAGGTTGAAAAAGCCTGTGGCGAGCAGATGAAGGACATGCGCATACGGCGCAGCGGGGTCGATGCGGACGCCGGTAAGCCGTTGACAACAAGGTATAAACGGGGTCCCATATCTCATCAGGCATCAGGCATCAGGCATCAGGCATCAGGCATCAGGCATCAGGCATCAG
>CAYHAT010000267.1:2009-5332 GCA_964354675.1 uncultured Actinomycetota bacterium
TCAGGCATCAGGCATCAGGCATCAGGCATCAGGCATCAGGCATCAGGCATCAGGCGGTCAATACCGGGTGATGTGCTGCTCGCACAGACCGAAGAGGTCCCGCACCTCCACCGCGCCCTCGCCGCCGCCCAGCTTTCCATTGAAGATACCGAAGGGCTGGTGGAAATCGGAGAGGATGGGACCCACGCGTATGCGCTCCGCCCTCTCGCCCTGGGGGCGGAAGTCCACGTCCACCAGGCCGTCAGTGGTGTTGATGAACCAGGGTCCGAGGATGTCCGCCTCGCTGTAGCCGAAACGGGCGGCCCCGGTGAGGTGTATTTTCCCGTCGGCCCAGTAGCAATTCTCGCTGTAGACCTCGTCGTCGGCGATGATGTTGTGGCAGAGGTTCGCGGCGATGAGAGTCCCGTCGGGCGTGAATCCCCCGAAACAAAGCCATCGCCAGAAGCTCTTGTATGGATAGAAGGCTTTCTGTTCGTCCAGGAGGCACACATCCCGGGATGGGTCCAGCTCGATGACCTCATTGCCCACGCTGATCCTGCCCTCCACCGGGCAGGCGGCCTTGTGGGTGTAGAGGGGGCGGTTAGGGGAGAAGGGGCTGACCACCACCAGCGGCTGGTATCTCGAGATGTCTTCCAGCATGCGGAAGTCCCCGTTGATGGCCGGGAGCTTACGCGTCTGTGCGGCATCCAAGCGCACGCGGTGGTAGCCCTCCTCAAGGCGGTTCTCGAAACTAATGGCATAACCCTTGGCGGAGAATGAGCATTCCCCTCTCCAGGTGGTCTCGGCCACCACCGCCCTGCCCCCGGGCGCCTGCCGGGAGTGCTCCTGCATACCGCCTCCCTCGCGGTCGAAGTGATAGACGAAGGATACGTTCATGAACTTGGCGTCGAAGATGACCATGCCGAAGTAATGGCGTGGATGCACCACGCCGAAATGCTGCCATTCCTTGAGGCGGAAGCGGTTCAAAGCGCGCAGGGATCTTCCGCCACGGCGGAAGATGTCCGCCTCCTCCAGGTTGAGCTCCTTGAACGGCTCCTCGAATGCCCCGAACTCGGCCACCTTGCCGTTCTCCACCAGGCGCGCTGGGGTCTTCTTAATGGTGCGCAAGGATCCTCCTTTCCTCCCGGGATGTCTACCCCCTTATTCTATAATGCTTTCCTTCCCGGCACACTGCGGAGTGCGGGTTGGCGTTTACCCGCTTCCGCCTGGGGGATAATCTATTAGGCGTTCGTATCGCTTCCGCCTTAATGGGGGCAGGAGCATAAGGCATACCAAGGAGGAGGATCCAGATTGATAACCGCATTTCAGCATGTGGGAATGGGAGTGCACGATACCGACCGCACCTACGAGTTCTACCGCAAGCCCATGGGTTTCCGTCTCAAGCTAAGTGACAAGACCAGTTACCTCGAGGAGATGGCCCCCATCATCGGCGCCGTGGTGGAGATGCGGGCGCTGATGGCCGCGAACCTGAGGGGCGGGGCGGTCATCGAGCTGATAGAACACACCTCAACGCGTCCCATGGAGCCGCCCGAGCCGGTGCAGTGGGGGGACATCGGCTACCTGGAGCTGGGCTTCAAGGCCTTCAAGCTCGACCAGCTCTACCTCGACCTCAAGAGCAGGGGGGTGGAGTTCCTGACCCCGGTGCGGAGCATGGAGCTGAGTACGGGGGGGCGGGAGCGTTACGCGTATCTGCGCGACCCTGACGGCGTGCTGATGCAGTTAGTGGAGGTGGAGGGGGGAAAGAAGCCCGCCGTCGGCGGCGTCAGGCATGTGGCCATCGGGGTCAGCGATATGGAAAAGGCCAGGACCTTCTACCGCGACGTCCTGGGTTTCGGTGACGTGCTGCACGAGTTCAAGGGCCGTTTGCCCGAGCTGGACGAGGTCACGGGCGGGAAGGAGATGGAACTGGCCGTCCTGGGGCACCGGCCGCAGGGAGAGAGCGCCCTTCCTCTACTGGAGAGGGCCATCATCAAGCTGGTATACACGCCGGGATACAAGGGCAAGGCCATCTTTGAGGGACGGAGGTGGGGTGATATCGGGCTCATGGAAATGGCCTTCGACGTAAACGACCTGGCGGGTACGGTGAACGACCTCATCGCCAAAGGGGCGGAGCTCTATCACCCGCCCACTCACGTGGACATGGGTTCGGGTGCTGTGGCTTCCTTCTCCTATATCAAAGACCCCGATGGCAACGTGGTGGAGATGGTCGAGGTGGAGAAGGCGATGCACGTATCGCCCAAAGTGGTGAAACCGGTCTTAGGATGCCTGCTCAAAGTCGCGACGGCGCTGAAGCTGCTCTGAAAGCAAGTGCCGGAGACCAACCATAGGAGGTTCTTGATATGGAGATACACGAAGACCTGCGCGAGGCCGTTGGGTTCCACGGCCATCTCTGTCCCGGCTTGGCCATCGGCTACCGGGCGTCCAAGGCGGCCATGGAGAAGATGGGCATCACCCGGGCATACGACGAGGAGCTGGTATGCGTGGTGGAGAACGATTCCTGCAGCGTGGACGCCGTGCAATTCCTCACCGGGTGCACCTTTGGCAAGGGTAATCTCGTCTTCAAGGACTACGGAAAACAGGTCTTCACCTTCGCCTCGCGGCAGCGGCCGGGAAGCGCGGTACGCGTGAGTCTGAAGGCCGGCGCCATACCGCCTCCGGGGGAGGATGTAGATCCGGCACAAAGGAGGGAGGAGGCCCTGCGCAGGCTGATAACCGCTCCCCAGGAGGGACTCTTTTACGTCGATGACATGGATTTCGAGCTGCCGGAGGAGGCGCGCATCCATCTCTCCATACTTTGCGACAACTGCGGTGAACCGACCATGGAGACGCGCATGGTCGAGGAGGATGGGCGTCGCCTGTGCACACCCTGCTCGCAAGGCTGGGACCCCCCACCCCGGTAAGCTGTACATCTGCGCAACCACATTCGACAGCCTGCACCTCGTCTGCACTCACCTCGCTGCGCTCCTCGCGACAAGCGTGGAGGCCTGGCACGCATACATCCAAACGTGGCCCAACTCCATTAAACCCACGAGCCCGGGAACTATGGGGTCGGTCGGAGCGGGCAAGCGAGAATGGGCGGCGAAACGTGCGTATATAACCGAAACTGATACAGGCATTACGCCCTGGCGTAGCCTATATTGAAAACCCCGCCCGGGCTCGACTGGGTCGGTCGGAGCGGCGAGGCAAAAAAGGTTTTGAAACGGGCGGATGAGGTGGCTAATATGAATCGATCCCGTCCCGAGCGTCGCCCTACTATAAAAAACCGACTAGCCCGGGAACTATGGGGTCGGTCGGAGCGGGCAAGCGAGAATGGGCGGCGAAAC
>CAYHAT010000268.1:0-5315 GCA_964354675.1 uncultured Actinomycetota bacterium
AGTGTTGCCCCAGTTATCATCTCCCGCTACCCACACTTCTCGGAGAAGAACCTTACTTATTAACGATTTCTTTACAGATGTGTCCGACACTTGACACAGGAGGTAAGAGATGAGACCGCTGGAGCCGCCGGAGGAGATAAAGCGCATGGCCGAGACGGGGGAGACCGGGGTGAAGACAGTGCCGGCCCAGGAGGTAGCCTTCCTGGTGCACAAGGGCCCCTACTCGGGGGTGCAGGACTCGCAGCTCAAGCTCATGCGCTGGATCGCTGATAACGGCTACGAGCTCATGGGACCGGGGATCGCCATCTTCCACAACGATCTCATCATCACCCGTTCCGAGGAGGACCTCGTCACCGAGCTGCAGTTCCCGGTGCGCAAGAAGTGAGTAAGCCCGGGCGGCATGTGAACGGGGGATCCCCTCGCGCTTGAGATGGAAAGAGGGTGCCGCCATGTTCAAAAGGTCAGCCGTAATAATCCTCCCGGTCCTCGTCGCCCTGGCTTTTTCCTGCGGGTGCGGGGAGAGCGGGCGGGATGCCGGGGTGGAGCCGGATGAAGAATACTCCATCGAGGCAGAGGTACCGGAAGAGTACGAGGCCATCTACGATGAGCTCGACGTGAAACTGACCGAGCTGGAAGCCTACCTCGACGAGAACGGGGAAAGCCGGAGCGGTGACACCGTCTTCAGCGTCGAGCTGGTCATCGCCAATGCCAACCGCGGCGAGGCCCTGCTCTACCAGCAGACCTTCGCCGCCATCCAGCGCACGCTGCAGAGCCTGCAGGACCTGGGGGTGGGGGGCATAACCCTGAGTGTCCAGTACCCCGTCCTCAACCCCGATTTCCCCCGCTCCTCCGAGTATGTGGATTTCTATCGTGACGTGGCCACGGAAGTGAAATCCCATGGCTTCATCCTCATCGTGGAGACCACGAGTGTCTTCCCGAATCCCGAGATCTCCAGCCTGGGCGTTGACTACTCCGGCCTCACCCTGGATGAGTACATGGGTGAGAAGCGCGCCATGGTGGAGACCGTGCTGCGGGAGCTCGCACCCGACTACCTCACCATCGAGAACGAGCCCATAACCCAGCAGATCAACACCGGCCTGGACTTCTCGGTCGCGAACCAGACGAGGATCGTGAACCACATCCTCTCCGGCCTGGACCGGGCCGGGGCTAAGATCGGCGCCGGTGCGGGGAGTTGGGACGACCTCGCCTACTTCGAGAGCCTGGCCGCCAACAGCGACCTGGACTACCTGGATATGCACTTCTATCCCATCCAGGGCGACCTGGTCGCAGGCCGGGCCGAGCTCGTCTCGGAGATGGCCCGTTCCGCCGGCAAGAGCCTGGCCGTGAACGAGACATGGCTGTATAAGGCGGCGGGCTCGGAGTTGAGCGCAGGGCAGAACATAGCCATGGCGGCGGACATCTTCGCCCGCGACGCCTACAGCTTCTGGGCGCCCCTGGACCAGGCTTTCCTGGAGGTGATGGTAAAGCTCTCCCGCTATCTCGAGCTGGAGTTCATGTCCCCCTTCTGGATGCAGTATCTCTACGCCTACCTGGAATACGATACCTCGACGCAAGGCATGGGTTATGCGGAGGTCCAGTCCGCGATGGGGCGGGAGGCTTGGAGAAACATAGACTACGGCGTCCTCTCGCCCACCGGCGAGACCTACCGCGACCTGATCCGCTGATCGCCTTTAAGGCTCTTGGATAACCGGCTGGTCCGCTTCTGCCTGGAGATCGCTGACGCTCTGCTCTGGGACATCCTGCAAGACGGAACGGATGGCCTAGCCAGATGTACGGGGATCTCCTGGAAAGCCGCGAGTAGGCCCTTGTATCGGTTGCACAAACCGCGCTTATACCATAATGCGTCCTGGTGTTAAGATGTAATAACCTGGGCTCGATCGGAACGATCTGGAGGTGGCATAATGGGTTGGATAATCGCGATCATCGTCCTCGCTTTACTGGTTGTTCTCATCCTGCCGTCCCTGCGGCGCATCGGCCCCACCCAGGTGGGCTTGGTGACCAAGCGCTTATCCTTCAAGAAGCTCTCGGAGGACAATCCCATAGCCTTCAAGGGCGAGGCGGGATACCAGGCCGAGCTGCTTATGCCCGGCCTGCGCTTCAAGTTCTGGATCCTGTTCAAGGTGGGCAAGTTCCCCTGGGTGCAGGTGCCGGCCGGGGAGATCGGCGTGGTCATCGCCCAGGTGGGCGATCCCCTTCCCATCGGGGCGAAATCCGCTATATATAAGAAGGAGTTCGGCAACTACACCGATCTCGACCTCTATACCGCCAACGGCGGCCAGAAGGGCGTGCAGCGCCCGGTGCTTCCCCCCGGCACCATGATCCCCATCCATCCCGTAGGCTTCCTGGTCATCACCAAGAACCAGGTTTACGGTCTCCCCGTGTCGCCCGAGCTCAAGGAGCTGGCAAACCAGGACGGCAGGCTGTATCCCGCATCCTTCGGCCTTCTGGACAGCCATCTCGACCTGGTGCGCATCTCGCCCCAGCCAAGCGCCGACGGCATGCATCTCATCGACATGGTGGGTATCGTCACCACCTACGAGGGCGACCCCCTGCCTTCGGGGGCTATCGCCAACCGCCTGGGCGAGTTCAATGACATCATGGAGCTGGAGAGCCGGGGGGCGGGCGACCTCGAGCTCATCGAGCTGCTCATGGGGAGCAAGAACGACCTGCACAACAACTACCAGGACTTCCAGGCTTTACTTGATAACGGGGGCAAGATCGGCTTGCAACATGACCCTCTCCTCTACGGGGCTTATGCCCTCAACCCCTTCCTGGTGGGCGTGGAGCTGGTGCCTATGCTGGTGGTGGAGCAGGGGCAGGTAGCGGCGATCAAGGCGTACGTAGGCCTCTCCACCGTCGATACCTCCGGCGTGGATTTTAAATTCGGTTCCCTGGTGCGCCCCGGCCACCGCGGCATCTGGCAGGAGCCCCTGCGCACCGGCAAATACCCCATCAACCCCCGCGTCTACCAGGCGGAGATAGTACCCACGGCCATCCTCACCCTCAACTGGGCCGAGGCAACCTCCGAGGCTCACAACCTGGACCGCCAGCTCAGGCAGATCGTGGCCAAGTCCAGGGAGGGCTTCGTCTTCGCCATCGACCTGCAGGTGCAGATCCACATACCGGACACCAAGGGGCCCAAGGTCATTTCCATGGTAGGCACCATGCAGAACCTGGTGAACGAGGTGTTGCAGGCGGCGGTGGGCAACCACTTCCGGGACAAGCTGCAGTCGATGCAGGCGGTACAGTTCATCGAGACCCGCCAGCAGGTGCAGGAAGAGGCCTTCCAGCACATCCGCGACAAGCTGGACGACTACCAGGTGGAAACCAGGGGGGTATACATCCAGGACGTGGTCTTCCCGCCGGACCTGGTACGGGTGCTCACCGAGCGGGAGATAGCCCGCCAGGAGATCGAGACCTTCCAAAAACAGAAAGATGCCCAGGTACAGCGCATCGAGACGGAGCAGGCTAAGGGCACCGCGGACATGCAGGCGGAACTGGCCAAGTCCAAGGTAGGCGTGGACATCAAGACCAACAACGCCAATGCGCGTAAGGCCGAAGCAGACGGTGAGGCCTTCTATATCAGCGAGACCGGCGCGGCGAAGGGTGCGGAGGTGGAGGCGGTGGGCATGGCCCGCGCCAAGGCTTACAAAGCCCAGGTGGCCGCCCTGGGGCAGGTGCCTACAGCCCTGGTCAACTCCGTTGACGCCCTCTCCCGCAGCGGCGCCTCCTTCGTGCCCCAGATCCTGGTTGCCGGGGGCGGCAACGGCGGTGTCCTGGAGGGCCTGGCCGCCCAGATCATGGGCGCTATCTCCCGCCAGACGGGGCAGTTTAAGGGCACCTTGCCTGACGATATCGAGGAGCAACCCGGCGCGGGGCCGAGCGCGGAACCGGCGCCCGGGACCATCCCGGTCCCTCCTCCACCCGAGGGAGAGCCCCCTGGGGGTAAATCCTCTAAAGAATAGGGCAAAGGAAGATAGGGACTCAGCCGCTCAGACGGCAGAACTACCGATCTGGGTATGTTGAGAACGGACCGGCAGTAAGCCACGTGTGTGGATATCGCATATGAGTGCATAAGGGACGGGGCTGGTACGAGCAAAGACACTCTACTATGCTTATCAGGAATAGACACTGCCCGCTCTACTTGCACCCGGTTCAGAAGAACTGGCCGGTCCTCTTGCCCTCGAAGAGGCCGTCGAGGATGCCCCGTTTAACTGTATCCAGGTCCGTAAGGCCCGCGATGACATCTCCATAACTCCCTGCGGCCTTACAGTTCCTGGAAAACGCCTGTGCGTATTCGCTGTTGGCGCCGGTCTGCAGTTGGACGAACTTCAACGCCCTGCCCCTCCACGAGGTGAACAGGGACAGGAAGGTGAGATCCGAAATGGGTGTGTTCAGGGCATGTGTATCGGACGGTTTGTATTTTTCCGCCAAGCGCTCCCCAGTTTGGATGAAGACCACTATCTCATCCAGGTCATCCTGCATCGCCATCCCGTCACCCCCAGAGTATACCTCCGCATAGCCACGCTCATGGATTGATTATAGGAGCGCTACGCGGGTTGTGCAAAACATGCGAGCGTCTTCAACGCGCCATTAGGACCCTCGGGGCGGTCGGTGAACGGAGATAGGAAGACGCCAATCCCTGCCGAAGGCACGTGGAGTGATCTTGATCCCCACCGGGGCCTGCCGCCGCTTATACTCATTGGCGTCCACCCGGCTTATCACATCCTCGACCAATCCCCTGTCGTATCCCCTGCTTTCCATCTCATCTATGGTGAGGCCGTTCTCGATGTAATCCTCGAGGATGGGATCCAGTAGCTTGTAGGGGGGGAGGGAATCGGAATCCCTCTGGTCTTCCCGCAGCTCGGCCGAGGGCTCCCTCTCCAGGATCACAGCGGGGATGACCTCCTTGCCCTCCCGCTCGTTTATAAAGCGCGCGAGGCGGTAGACCTCGCTTTTCAAGAGGTCTTTGATCATCGCGTAACCGCCCGCCATATCCCCGTAAAGGGTGGAATAACCCATGGAGAACTCGCTCTTGTTTCCGGTGGCAAGTACCAGCCAACCCCGGCTGTTGGAGACGTTCATGAGGATGTTGCCCCGGATGCGCGCCTGCAGGTTCTCGAGGGCCACATCGCCTCCGGGACCTTCCAGGGAGGGACCCGCCTGATCGAGGTACGAATGCAGTATCTCGTCGATGTCGTAGTTCTCGAGGGAGATCTCCAGCGCGCCGGCCAATGACTCCACGCCCTCCCGGGAAACGGCGGAAGTGAACCGGGACGGCATGAAGACGGCGT
>CAYHAT010000269.1:0-5305 GCA_964354675.1 uncultured Actinomycetota bacterium
AACAAGCAGGCCATGTTCGAGATGTTCATGTCCAACGCCGACGTGGAGTTCATAAAGGTCGTCCTGGCCGCCTTCCAGGCGGACGAAAAGAAGAAGGCGTCGGAGGCCGAGACATCCGGGGGTGGCTCCAAGGGCGGGGGTGAGGGCGGCCGTTCCCCCTTCATGGACCTCTACGCCATGGCGGCACGCATGCACATGGAGAAGTACGGCACCACCCAGCGCCAGCTGGCCATGATTGCGGCCAAGAACCATTACCACGCTTCGCTCAATCCCCTGGCCCCGTACCAGATGGACATGACGGTAGAGGAGGTCTTGGCTGACCGGCCGGTGGCCTACCCCCTCACCAGGGCCATGTGCGCCCCCATGGGTGACGGGGCCACGGCGGCGCTGCTCTGCTCGGGGAAAGCGCTGAAAAGATTCAGCGCTGCTCGCCCCGTAAAGATCCTGGCCTCGGTGCTCACCGGGGGGGCTATTCCCAAGGGGGGCGAGATAGACCTCATCGGGGAGCGGTTGAGCAAGAAAGCCTACGAGGTGGCCGGGCTGGGACCCGGTGACATCGACGTGGCCGAGGTGCATGACGCCACCGCCTTCGGCGAGCTGCTGCAGTGCGAGGAGTTGGGCTTCTGCGGCGAGGGCGAGGGCGGACCCTTCGCGGAGTCCGGGGCCACCAAGCTGGGGGGCAAGCTCCCCGTGAACACCTCGGGCGGACTGGAATGCCGCGGTCATCCCATTGGCGCCTCGGGCATCGCCCAACTGGTGGAGCTGGTCACCCAGCTGCGCGGCGAGGCTGGCAAACGCCAGGTGGAGGGAGCGAGGATCGCCATGTCAGAGAACGGCGGCGGCTTCATCGGCACCGGCGAGGCGGCCATGTGCCTCCATATACTGGAACGCACGGCTTAGAGCAAACGCTACGATAGTGTGTATCGCGTAAGCGACAGCGCCGTCTACGGCGCGACGGTGCCTGCTCCTTCACGTTTCCGAACGTGAAGGCCTGGCACGTGTACGTATCGGGAGAACGCCGGTAGTTCCCCAGGCAGGGGGTTTTAATATAGGCGACGCCCGGAAGGCTGCTAAAATTGCCTTGCTAGGTTACGCACGGTCGCTGGTTGACTAGGTTCGGTACGTATCATAGCGGGAGAATACCCATCGTTTCGAAGGGGGGAGAGCACAAATGGCTTTAGAGAAGTTCACCAAGACCTACCTTCCCGTTCATCCCGATGTATGGTCTCTTTCGAAGATCGTCATCGACGAGGAGAAGTGCAGCGGATGCGGGAATTGCGTCGAGGCCTGCCCCATGTCCTGCCTGGAGGTGGTGGACAAGAAAGCCAGGATGATCGATGGTGTGGTATGCATCTCCTGCTCCGCCTGCGTATCCCATTGCGAAAAGGGAGCCTCCACCATGCAGGGCTTCTACAACGTGGAGGAAGGGCTTTGGAAGACCATGCCATACCATCCCGAGGACGGACATCCCGTCATCCCCGAGGTGGAGGGCATCGATGGGCTTACCCCGGTGGAGGAGGTCATCTACAACCGGCGCAGCAACCGCATCTATTCCAAGGACCCCGTCCCGGACGCGCTGGTGCGACGGGTCATCGAGGCCGCCCGCTACGCTCCCTCCCACGGCAACTGCCAGCCCTGGGCTTTCATCGTGGTCAACGATCGGGCCGAGATGGACCACATCGCCGGGAAGATGGACCCGTTCTACAAGTTGCTCACCAAGGTCTACTGGTCCGGGAAGACCAACCCGATAGCCAGCAAGCTCCTCGGCGCCTTCTGCGCGCTCGCGCCCGGCATGTCGGACCAGAGGGGCATCACCGGGGGCACGGCCATCCTCCAGCCCGCGGACGTCTTTCTAGGGGCGCCCTGCCTGATCATCATCCTGGCGGACACCCGGGGGATGAACGACCCGGGGATAGATATAGGCATCTGCGGCACCAACATGGTCCTCGCCGCCCATTCCCTCGGTCTGGTGACCTGCTGGATGTCCTTCTCCATCGCCATCAACTACCTGCCCAAGCTGAAGAAGGAACTGGGGGTCACGTGGCCTTACAAGGTCGCGACGGCCATCGTCCTGGGTTATCCACGGGTGAACGCCGACACCATGGTGAAACGGGAGCTGCCGCGCATCACCTGGCGCAAGGGCGGCAAGGTGTGGCAGGAGATGCCCTAGGGTCTTATCGCAGAGGCATGCTGGTTTGCATCGCGTAAGCGACAGCGCCGTATGCGGCGCGACGGTGTCCCAGCGCCTGGACATTTCCGAATGTCCGGGCCTGGCACGTGTACATCCGGAAGATAATTCGCGTAAGCGACAGCGCCGTATGCGGCGCGACGGTATCCCAGCGCCTGGACATTTCCGAATGTCCGGGCCCGGCACGTGTACATCCGGAAGATAATTCGCGTAAGCGACAGCGCCATATGCGGCGCGACGGTGTCCCAGCGCCTGGACATTTCCGAATGTCCGGGCCTGGCACGCGTACGTAGGGATATAGTCGATCGCGGGAGGTTTTAAGAATGGGTTTCATGGAAAACCTCGAGGTTAAGAACCCTCAACTGTACATGCTGATGCAGTTGCTATCGAACCGCGAGACTTTATCCCGCATCATGCGGGGGGTGAGAGGCTCCGGGTTCCTCAAGCACCGGGGTGTGTTCTCGGGACTCCTGGAGCTGAGAGCGGAGGAGAATCCCAACCGCATCGGCCTGGTCATCGACAACGGCGGCCTCTACCCCGACGACCGCCTGAGTTACGCGCGGTTGGCCGCCAACTCCTTCCGGCTGGCCCGGGGATTCCAGGAGGCCGGTTTCGGTAAGGGGGACAAGGTGGCCATGGTCATGCGCAACCACCCCGAATTCGTCTATGCCCTGGCCGCCTGCTCCATGCTGGGCATGGTGCTGGTCCCCATCGACCCAAGGGCGAAGGGGGAGAAACTCACCTACCAGTTGGGAGATTCCGACGCCCGGGCGGTGATCACCACCGCCGACCTGTTGCCCGAAGTGGAGAAGGCGGCGAAGGAAGCCGCCGACCTCGGGAAGATATACCTGAGCATGAAGCCGGACGCTGACGCTGCGTTGGCTTCGAAGTACCCGACCGTGAACGAGCTCCTGGAGAGGCCTGAGGTCTACGGCATAGACGACCGGCAGGACAGCCCAAGCCTGCCGGTCCAGATCATCTACACCTCGGGGGTGACCGGCAACCCCAAAGGGGTGACCCTCAACTCCGCCCGCAATGCCATGTACTGCCTGCTGGGTTACCTGGTATGGGAATACCGCGGGGACGACATCCTCTACACCGGCCTCTCCCTGGCCCACGGCAACGCCCAGGCGGTGACCCTCTTTCCGGCCCTTTCTATGAGCATCCCGGCGGTGATCAGCCAGCGCTTCACCAAGAGCGGCATCTGGGACGTCTGCCGCAAGCACGGCTGCACCACCTTCTCGCTGCTGGGTGGGATGATGTCCGGCATCTACAACGAGCCGCCCCAGCCGAAAGACGCTGACAACCCGGTGCGCATGGTGATCTCGGCGGGCACGCCCCAGGCCATCTGGGAGGACTTCGAGCGGCGCTTTGGCGTGCAGATCCTGGAGTGGTATGGGGCCATCGAAGGAGGATTCGCCTACAAACCCAGAGGCAAAGGGCCGGTGGGGTCCTTCGGCAAGCCGCTGCCCGGCCTGGTGGAGATGAAGGTGGTTGACGAAGAGGACCGCGAGGTCCAGCCCGGCGTCACCGGGGAGCTCATCAGCAGGATGCTCACGGGCAGCTCCGTGGAGTACTACAAGAAGCCGGAGGCATCGGCCGAGAAGACCCGCGGGGGATGGCTGCGCTCGGGGGATATGGTGCACCGTGGTGAGGAGGGCTGGCTCTTCTTCGACTACCGCAAGGGCGGAGCCCTGCGCCGTTCGGGCGATTTCATCAAGCCCGACCTGGTGGAAAGAGTCATCGGCGAGCATCCCGACGTTTCCGAAGTGTGCGTGTACGGTATCCCCGCGGCCTCGGGAGCGCCTGGCGAGAGCGACCTGGTGGCGGCCGTGGTCCCCTTCCCGGGCAAGGAGATAGACGTCGAATCGGTGAACAAGGCTGCCCTCGCCAACCTGGAGCGTAACTCGGTGCCCTCATACATCCAGGTGGTGGGGGAGATACCCAAGAGCCCGTCGGAGAAGCACCTGGACCGCCTGCTCAAGGAAGCCTTCAGCCCGGAGGCGGATAACGTCTTCGAGCTGAAGGGATGACCGAACGGCATACCGCTCATAGCGAGAGAAGAGGGCATAAAGGGCCACCCTGCAGCCACGTGGCCTGACCCCTCAGCGGCCCACAGCCACCCATACTTCTTGGTGAAGGACCAAAGGTTTAAAACCGGCCACGGGTGGAATCATATGGAAGTAGGTTTATTCACTCCGGGACCACCTCAGAACGATGAAATGGTAAGGTGAAGAGCAGATGGTGCAACAGGCCAGTCCCCAAGCCGTAGTGGTCGAGGTAAAGACGCACGGCTTTCTCGTACGCGTACTGTATTACGTTTTCATCGGGTGGTGGTTCGGACTCCTCTGGGCTCTGCTCTCCTGGCTGGTATACGCGACGGTGATCGGCGCGCCGCTGGGCGCCGTGATGCTCAACAAGGTGCCGGGGATGATATCGCTGAAGCAACGGGAGAAGAGCATGAAGGTCGTCTCCGATGCGAGTGGCTACGGCGCGGTGGAGGAGAAACCTCAACAACGCCGCTGGTGGATAAGGGTTATCTACTATCCTTTCGGCCTCATCTTCAGCCTGATCGCGATATTCCTTGGCTGGCTGTTGTGTATTCTTCTGATCACCCTGCCGCTGGGGATCATGGTCTTCAACAAGGTGCCCGCCATAGCATCGCTGCATCGCGGGTAAGCTAACGCCGGACGACCAGCAGGGTCGTGAGAGGTGACGATCCAGAGGCTTCGCTTGATGTTATATGGCGGGGACACCCTATTTGACCTCTACGATGAGATCGCCATCGCTGGCAAGCTCCCATTCCACCTTACCCTCACGGGCAAAGACCAGTTCGAAGAAGCCCTGAGCCAGGCCCACCAGGAGGAGGTGGAGGCAGGGATTCTCCAGGCGTATACACAACCGTCCGTCGTCGAAGCAGATCTCTTTCAGGTTCCCGAATCCCCGCAAGGACAGATGGTCGCGAAAAGAGCCGATCTCCTTCACCTCGTCTGCGTCGTAGAAGCCGCTCTTCACAAAACGCCTCTGTGCTTCGATGAGCACCTGGGAGATATCTTCTCCCAGCTCCCCCTCCAACTCGTCGAGGATGGCCTCGAACTCCGCGGGGTCGAGGAGGCG
>CAYHAT010000270.1:0-5290 GCA_964354675.1 uncultured Actinomycetota bacterium
AGCAGAACGTCGGTGTGACCGTTTCGACGCGCACGGTCAAAGTCACGCTGGGCCCCGCGGGGCGCTTCGTACCATCACGACCAGGCCTGGAGGGACGGCAACGGCCATTCACATGTGCGGGCTTCCCTCATAGGGCCGTCGCTCAGCGTACCCTTCAAGGACCGCCGGCTGTCCCTGGGGACCTGGCAGCAGATCGCTTTCGTGGACTTCGACAACCGCCCCCGCAGGCGGGTCTTGATCCTACAGGTCATGGGAGAATAAGGAAGGAGTCAGACGATAGCTCGCAACTCGGCTCGTCCGGCCCGCGCGGGCCGCGCATCAGACGGATGGAAAAGCCGTCTCTCAACCTTTCCGTTCTGGGGCTGGAGCACCCTCTACTACATCGCGCTCTTTTTCGTCTATCGCTTCCTCATATATGGTTATACAAAGGACGCGCTCGACCGCCAACTGGTGGGCTTTTCAGGCACCCTTGCCTTGACTGCCGTCCTCTTCGGCTATCTCCTGCTGTGCGCATTGCCCCCCTTCCTGTGGAGCAGGAAGGGTTATTACCATCCCATATGGAGGGGTATCGAGTCCTTCGTCTGCTACGCGCTGGTCGCGCTGGTCATGGGCGCCATATTCGCGGCGGCCGGGGAGGGTGAGTGGTCGGTGTTGAGCGGTATCGCGGCGGGGGGCGATGCCTGGGCCCGCATCGGTTCGGTAGGGATCCTGCTGCTGGTGTTTATCGCCGCGTCATGGTGGGGAGGCAAATCGGCCGCCGGACGGCGGCGGCGCGTCAAGAGCAAGCAGCGCAGGAAGAGCAAGGCTGCCGCTACCTGACACCTGCATGGATCACGCGTCATAAATCCCCCGTTATAGGCCTCGGGAAGGAACGGACCCACAGGTCACTTTAGCGAGCAAGCCGGTGGTTTATGCGCGCTGCACCCAGCTTTAATTGAGGCCGTCTACTTGAAATCGCCCCGGTCGATGTTGTCGACCATGGCGATCAAGAAGTCGAGGCAAAGCCTGAGGGAGCGGGGGTCGATGTTATCATAGTCGTCTTTGCTCCACCTCCAGTAGCGGGGGTAGTGGGAATCCTCACGGGAGCTCACGGTGACCGCCTTGCGGCCGCGCGAGAGCAGCTGAAAACCCTCGCTGATATACATGCTGTTCCTCTTGAAACCGGTGCTGTAGTGGGCGTGCACATCGGAGATGCGTCTGGCCATGCCGGTCAGCTTTCGATTGGAATGGAAGGATATCAACCGTCCCTCGCGCTTATAGCACACCGGGAAGCCACGCCCTACCCCATCCATGAGGATGTAGTAGGCGCCCTTCAACTCACGGCGGTACTGCCGCGCCAGCCTTTTTACCCCCGCCCCGCCCGCGTCCGATGCGGCGGTGGAAACAAGCCACAAGTCGGTATTGTGGGGTTGGCGCCGCGTATATACGCGGGCCAGCTCGAGGAGGACGGCGACCCCGGAAGCGTTGTCGTTCCCACCCGGCGTAGCGCGGCCGGCAGCGGCCTTGGACAGCAGCGCTATCAGGGCCAGCGCGGGGGGGATGGCCAGTATCAGGCCCAGTTGCCAGAAAATAGTGAGCGTAGTCTCCTCCATGCTCAGGAGGTAACCGGCGTAGGCCACCGTGAAGAGCATGAAGAGCGCGGCCATGCTGACGAAGTCCAGGAGAAAAGCGGCGCGTGCCGGACGCACCAAGCCCGGCCGGTGATAGAACGCACTGCGCGGGGAATCCATGTGGGCGATGAGCACCAAGGTCCTGCGCGGATCGCGGTGGGGTTTGATCTTTGCTATGACGTTCTCCGAGCGGTGGCGCGGCTGCAACCACAAGAACGGGCTGCGCCCGAAATACTCGAGGAGAAAGAGGAAGAATCCCAGGCATATGAGTCCGTACGAGATATGGCTATTGGCGGGGAAGGCGATCGCTCCAATGACGGGTAAGAGGTGGACGAGCATCTCGCTCCATGCGGTGGTCGCAGGTGCGTGGAACCTCTGCGTCTCCGTGGCCAGGCCTAAGGCGTTGAGCTCTCTCTCGATGAAATGGGCGGCTGACCGCTCTCCCTGGCTTCCAGGTTCCCGGGGTCCAATATCCCTCGCGAGGTGGCGGGCCGGCCAGGTTATTCCCTTGTCTCCCTGCCTGGCCCGGGTGCTCTCGCCCCCACTCACAGTGTGATGCAGGATATGCTCGCTATCGTCCACTATTTTTCCAACCTCTGCGCCTGTTAAGGCGCTCCCGCGCTAGAGAGTAACGAACGCCCCGTCGGCCGTTCTGCGCCAGGCAGCGGCCGTGAATATCATACAATATTTCTACACGCGGTTACCCACTACCTGCACCCTGCTCTTGCGAGTCCTGGAAATGGTCGTATAGAATCCAGTTATAATGGAAAGGGTCGTCGGGGGTAGACCGGCCGCACCCCTGCAGCCATTGTTTCGTAGCCCATCTCCATGAAGCGCTGGTGAAGATAAGGCTAAGGTATACGTTGGGCATCCGCGACGGGATCCCGAGCATGCTGGTTTAGAACAGTGTGGCTAATAGGCTGAGGATAGCTCGCGGGAGAGTATAAAAGCCCGCTTGGAAAAGCGATCCGCAGAGGAGGCAGTTCGGTTTGCCACAAGATAACAAGGACCTAGAGGAAGAGCTCCAGAGCGTAAGAAAGAAGGTTGAGGGGCTCCAGGAGGACCTCGAGGAGGGAGAAGCGATAGCTGTCCTCGAGGAAGCCGTCGGGGAAGTGGAGCGCCTGGGAGAGAAGCTCGAGGAAGGGGAGTCATGAGCGATACCCCCATTCTTGACGCCATCTCCGGGCCTGCGGACCTGAGAAAACTCGATTACAAGGAGTTGGCCCAGCTGGCGAGGGAGATACGCCGGATCATCGTGGAAACCACCGCGAGATGCGGGGGGCACCTCGCCCCCAGCCTGGGAGTGGTAGAGTTGACCATCGCTATACACAGGGTGTTCCGGAGCCCCAGTGACCGCATCATATGGGACGTGGGCCACCAATCATATGCCCACAAGCTACTCACCGGCAGGAAAGAAGATTTCGTCCGCCTGCGCTGTAGGGATGGATGCAGTGGCTTCCCGCGCCGTGAAGAGAGTTCCCATGACGTGAACAACGCGGGCCACTCCAGCACCTCGATAAGCTATGCGCTGGGGTTGGCGATCGCGCGCGACCTGGCAGGGGACGACTTCCACGTGGTGGCGGTGGTGGGAGACGGAGCTCTGACCGGGGGAATGTCCTTCGAAGCCCTCAACCAGGTCGGCCACCTTAAAAAAGATCTCATCATCGTCCTCAACGACAACGGCATGTCCATCTCTCGCAATGTCGGTGCCATGTCCACCTATCTGACGCAGCTCCGCCTCAACCCGCGTTACATGCGTGTGAAGGACGAGGTAAAAGAGATAATTGATAGCATGCCTTTCGTAGGCGCCCCCACAGACCGCCTCATCCACTCCTTTAAGGAACGCTTGAAGAACTTCCTCATACCGGAGTTCATCTTCGAGGAGTTGGGCATCCAATATGTGGGCATCGTGGACGGGCACGACATCCAGGCGGTGGAGAGGGACCTCAGGTTGGCAGCAGCAGCCGAGGGCCCCATCATCATCCACGTCCTGACCAGCAAAGGGAAGGGATATCCTCCGGCCGAGAGGGACCCCGACCTTTTCCACGGGCTGGGCCCCTTCGACCTCGAGACGGGCAAGTCGCTGGAAAGCCAGGAAGCCCCTTCTTACACCACGGTCTTCGGCCGCGTCTTGTGCGACATGGCCAGGGCAGAGCCGCGATTGGTGGCCATCACCGCAGCCATGAAGCTCGGGACGGGACTGGATGATTATGCCAGGTTGTTCCCTCGCCGCTTCTTCGATGTGGGGATCGCGGAACAGCACGCCGTGACCCTGTCCGCGGGCCTTGCCCTGGGGGGTTACAGGCCGGTCGTATCGATCTATTCCACTTTTCTTCAGAGAGCGGTCGACCAGCTTATCCAGGAGGTATGCCTGCAGAACCTCCCGGTGATCTTCACGTTGGACCGGGCGGGATTGGTGGGGGAGGATGGGCCGACCCACCACGGCGCCTTCGACCTTTCTTACCTTCGTATGATGCCCAACATGACCGTTATGGCCCCCAAGGACCAGGAAGAGCTGCGGGATATGCTATGGGCGGCGCTGGAGATAAAAGGGCCCGTGGCCATACGCTACCCCAGGGGGGCGGGGAGCTCGCGATATATAGCCCCAGAACCGATGCCTATCGAGCTAGGGAGGGCGGAGAAGCTCCGGGAAGGCGGCGATGTGCAAATACTGGCGGTGGGGAGGATGGTGGAAGTAGCGCTGGAGGCGGCGGAGGCCCTCTCCGGAGAAGGCATAGAAGCCGGAGTGATAAACGTCCGCTTCGTAAAGCCCATGGACGAGGAGATGTTCGCAGAACTTGCGAGCGGGAGCCGTCTCCTGGTGACCCTGGAGGAGAACGCCATTATCGGTGGTTTCGGGGAGGGGGTCGCGGCCCTGCTCGAGAGGCTTGGTTCATCATGCACGCTCCAGAACTTCGGGTTGCCGGACCATTTCGTGGGACACGGCAAGGTGCCTGAGTTATTCTCTATCGAGGCCATGGATGCAGTGTCGGTGGCGAGGGCGGTCAAGCACGGGCTGCGCCGCGAGCCCGGGCAGTAGATGAAACGGCTCGATCAGTGGCTGGTGGAGGAGGGACATTTCCCCTCTCCGGAAAGCGCCCGCTTAGCGGTTATGGCTGGCGAGGTGGAGATCGAGGGTAAAGGAAACGTGCTCAAGGCCGGCACCAGGCTGGGACCCTCGGACAGGGTGATAATCAAGAGCAAGCCCCGCTTCGTGTCACGCGGTGGTGATAAACTTGATGGAGTGTTGGAACGCTGGGGGATAGACGTCTCCAGCCGGACGGCTTTGGATGTCGGCGCATCGACAGGGGGTTTCACGCACTGCCTGCTCATGAGAGGAGCGCCCCGGGTCATCAGCCTGGACGTGGGACGGGGTCAACTCCATTGGGATCTGCGGCGGGATGCACGGGTCACGGTCATGGAGGGCGTAAACGCCCGCAACCTCAGGCCTGGGGACCTTCCCTATGTCCCCGAGTTGATCGTAGCCGACCTATCCTTCATCTCATTGCGCCTGGTGTTCCCGGTGCTGGTCGGGGTTCTGGAGGAGGGAGGCGAGCTCATAGCCCTGTTGAAGCCCCAGTTCGAGGCCGCAAGGGGCAAGGTAGGAAAAAAGGGTATAGTCCGCGACCCGGAGGTGCACAGGGAGGTACTGGCCGAAGTGCTCGAGGCGGCCGCGGCCG
>CAYHAT010000271.1:0-5289 GCA_964354675.1 uncultured Actinomycetota bacterium
TCCTGGCCACGCTTCCGAGCACGCCGAGGGTGCTGGCGACGCCGTTACAGCCGGCCTCGATGGCCAGCCTGATGATGTTCTCGGGATCGAAATAGATGGGATTGGGAGCAAACGAGGCTCCGGCGGAGTGCTCTACGCCCTGGTCGACGGGGAGGATGGAGAGGTAGCCGGTACCCCCCAGCCTGCCATGCCCGAACAGGGCTCCCAGGCTCTTCAACACCGAGGCAGGGCGGTCGGATGGTAAGAATATACGCTCTATCCAGTCGGGGCCGGGCACGTGCAGGTTGTCTGCCGGGATCTTTGGCGTGGCGAAGTCAAGAAGGTGATCGGCTTCCTCCCCGAGCAATGCGCGGATCTCGTCGTAATCCATTCTGACCACCCCCTGTGTATAACCCGGCACCTCCGGCAGCTACAGCTCGATGCCAATATACTACCATCTTATGGGCAGGTTGATGCCAGGGGCGTCTCACAGGAACGCGCGGGTGAGGGCGACCGATATGATGCTCACCATGCCGGTGAGGAGCGCCCCCCATGCCAGGTCGACGACGGTCACGATCACCGGCCACTCCTTGAGGGTCGCCTGGTTGGTGAGGTCGTAGGTGGCGTAGGCCAACAGGCCCAGCAGCGCTCCCCACAGGAACACCTGCAGGTAACCGGAGCCGGCGTCCACGCCACGCACCACCACCAGGACCGCGACCCCGAA
This sequence comes from uncultured Actinomycetota bacterium, assembly GCA_964354675.1. Taxonomy (GTDB): domain Bacteria; phylum Actinomycetota; class Geothermincolia; order Geothermincolales; family RBG-13-55-18; genus SURF-21. Next base: position 704 of record CAYHAT010000271.1, read on the forward strand.
GGCGTAGATGAGGTAGAAGACCACCGCCGGCGCCAGCCGGGGGGAGTCCGCCAGCAGGGACCCGATGCGCGCCTGGTAGAACCGCTTGTTCATGCCGAAGAGCCATACCACGTCGATGGCGAGCATCGGCAGCAGGAAGCAGAAATAAGCGATGACATATCTTTTCATGTTCATACCCTCCTAAGGTCTTTCAGCTTGCCTTCTTGAACCAGGGGATGAGGACGCTAGTGCGCCTCTTGTATTCATCCCAACCCGGGGTCTTCTCCATCAGCTTCTCGGTCATGGGTATGCCGGACACGAAGAGCAACATGCCGGTGATCACGACAGGCCCGATGACACCGATCCACCCCCAGGGCTGGTTGAGAGCGATGACGAAGATGCCCCACCACATGGTCGCTTCGCCGAAGTAGTTGGGGTGCCGCGTATACCTCCACAGTCCCCGGTCGATGATGGTGCCGCGGTTGGCCGGGTCCGCGAGGAAGACATCGAGCTGGTGATCGCCGATGGTCTCGAAGAGGAAACCGACCACCCAGATGGCCAGGCCCAGATAGTCCGACCACACCAGGTTCTCCCGAATGCCCGACATGATGATCAGCACGGGCGTCACGTTGAGCATGAGAATGAGGCCCTGGAAGAGGAAGAGCTGGAAATAGCTGCGGATGGTGAAGTACTTGCCCCACTCCTCGCGGAACTTCACGTAGCGCGGGTCTTCCCCCCGGCCCTTATTGCGGCGGAAGATGCGTATCCCCAGGCGTAGCCCCCATATCGTCACCAGGGCTGCTACCAGGAACTGGCGCGCGCCGAAGTCTGCATTAATAAGGAGCACCATCCAGGTGACGACGATGAAGCTCGGGCCCCAGGCGATGTCCAGGATGCTGTTGTCCTTGATGATGGTGGCGACGACAAAGAGGATGGTGAAGTAGGCGAAAGCGATTATCGCCGCGTAAAGAAAGGTCTCAGGGATGTTCATGCACGGCCTCCTTTTTCTCTCGTATTAATGGCGCTCCTCGAGCCCCTTGCGTATGATCTCCCTCACATCCTCAATGAGCCTGTCCGTGGAAGCCTCGTCGTACTCGCTTATGTCAACCGGTGTATGGATCTTCATGGTGGCGCGCCCGGGGAAGAGGTCAAGGGTCTTGGGCGGAAGGATCTCCCGCGTGCCTGAAATGCTGATGGGCAGGATGGGGAGGTCCAGGTCGCGCGCGAGCACGAACGCGCCCTTCTTGAACTCGCCCAGCTGCCCGGTGCGGCTGCGCGTCCCCTCCGGGAGCATGATGATGGAGGTGCCGCCCGTGGCCTTCTGCCGCGCCTTGTGCAGCGACTCGTAGGCCTGTTGCGAGTTGGAGCGGTCGATGATGATGTTACCTCCCTTCTCGGTGGCGTAGCCGAAGACGGGGTACTTGGTGAGCTCGGTCTTGATCACCCACTTGAGGTCGACCCCCAGCCATCCGAAGAGGACGAAGATGTCGTAGTTGCTCTGGTGGTTGGAGACCACCACGTACGACTGGCCCTTCTCGATGTTCTCCCGGCCGATGACGGTGACCCGCATGGGGGTGATGAAGCTGTTGAAACGCGACCACCACACGCCGGTGGTGCGGTTGGCGATCTTGTCGTCGAAGAGGAAGATGAACACCAAGCCGAGGCCGACGAAAAAGCAGGTGGAGAGGACCAACAGCGGCGCGAAGACCAGGACCTTGTATGGCTGGTAGAGCAGCCACAGGACCTTTCCCGCCTTTCTCTGCGTCCCCCTGGTCATCGCAAGGCTTTTCAGAAAATTGCCCAAACGGCCTCCACGCTAGTCTGCTGGCCCTTTTACCTGTCTTGTGTCATATTGTTGCCGCTTGGCCGGTCCTTCAAACCTATGATCGGGTTTAGCCTGATATGCTGAAAGCGCTGCGAGATGCGCTGAATACGGTTTTTCTCATGGTTTCAGACAGTCGAAAGAGAGGGGGAAGGCCCCGGCATCGCCGCAGCCTTCCCCACTTGTTTACGTGGGTCTATCTTATGGTGCGTATCCTATTGAGTTGTGCGCCCAGGCACGGTTGTTCCCGTACATAGCCCGCTCACAGATGACGCCACCACCCGTCGACTTGACCATGGTGGATACGTTGAAGTCCGAGATCCCCCACTGGTTGACGTAGAAGGTGATGCGGGAGTGACCCGGGAGTGGCCAGTTTGTCGGTCCGGGCTTGAGGCCACTCGAGGTCATGAAGGTGATGTTCAGGGTCACCTGGTCGGGGTTGGGATTCTGGATCAGCACGAAGGTCTCGAAGCCCCCGGCGGTCGCGCCCTCGGGCAGGTACCAGGTGGACGCAGTAGAGGTGACGCCAATGGAGTCATGCCCCCAGGTGCGCGCGGTGTTGTACATCGCCCGCTCTGCTACCACCGGCAGGTTGGATGTCACCTCGGTGGAGACGTTCCACGACTTGACGTAGTCGTTCGCTTTCCAGGTGAAGCGCGTATTGGGCTGCAGCACCCCGCTGGGTCCGGCCACGGCACCCTTCTCGGTCATGAAGGTGAGGCCGACGGTGGCGGGAGCGTCGTTGGGGTTCTGGACCAGGATCCAGGTCTCGAAGTCCGCTTCCGTGCACCCCTCGGCCAGATACCATACGTGGCCCTCGGGGGCGAAAGCCGCGAAGACGGCCTGCAGCGGCGGCGGCGGGGTTGCTAAAAGTCCCTCGGCGAACACGGTGTAAACCGTTCCCGCTGACAGTGCAACATTGTTCAGCGTAAGCACTACTGGACCGGGCGCCCCTGCCGGCACTACTTCAAGTGTGTAGGTGCCGGCGGGCACCATGACGGGGGTGCTGGCCGATTTGAACGCTGTGTTGGCAAAGAGCACGGGCCCGCCTTGCACCCTCACGTCCACCGCCGGGGCGTCCGGGGACAGGTGGATGAAGTTCGCCCTCGCCATCCCGGGGCCGGGCTCGCTGTTATCGTCGACGAAGACCAGGGGTTCGATGGACGCCAGGACGTTCGCCGCGGCCACCGTGTAGGCCTTGTTCTTCTCCAGGGTCACGTTGGCATCGATGACCACGGGCGTGGTGGCCCCGGTGGGCGTGACCTTGATGTTGTAACCCCCGGCGGGAACGAGGAGGTAGCCGGTGACCTTGGCGAAGGCCAGGTTGCTCACCACCACTTGCCCGTTGACCCAGATGTCCACCGCCGGCGCATCCGGCGATGCGTGGGCGACGCGGATCCACGCGAAGCCCGGGTTCGTAGCGGCAGAAGCGGGCGCCACCACGAGGACCATCGAGGCCATAAGAACCAGGACGGCCATGATTATTGTTCGCTTCAACATACTATCCCTCCTGACTTGGAGTCTGATATTGATTGTAAGTGGTCTTATCGATTTGATCCTCTGCAGAAGCCGATTATCACCCCCCATCCGACTTCCCATGCGATGCCCGGCTATACGTAATTTGCCGGGCCATATTCTTCGGTCTTTATACTTATTAACCGTTATTGACCGCCGCTAGAACGACTAAACATAGGTCGGTTGATCTACATCAGGTTGAGGTGTTGGGGTCTCCTTGAAGACCAGGAGCGTACCGGACCAGGTATGATCGGATTGATACATCGCTGTGAATAGGACATGATTAAGGCCTGTCTGCAGGTCTCGTGAAGGGGGGCTCGATTGAAGAACATCACGCGTGTTGCGGGGGCCGGGGCGGCGGGGATGGGAGGTTGGCTGGCCTACAGCCACTTCAAGGCGAACAAGCCCGTCCCCCCGGACGAAGAGGTGAGGGCGTACGCGAAGTCCCTCCTTGATAGGGTGGGCCTGGGCGAGCTCTACGACAGCTGGAGCGAGGACCAGCTCGAGCTGGGGGACCGCAGGACCTGTGAGAAGGAGTTCCTCTACCTGCCGCAAGCGCCGCACCTGGTGATGACCGATTACGTGGACGATCTCATCCCGGCCGTATCGTCGTGGCTGCAGAAGACGATGGGGGGTTAGCCGATCGGGGGCTTCGCCGGGGATAATATGACCTTTCAGGTTTGGGTGAAGGGATTTCCGGTCTTGACTGAATATTATGATTATAATATTATCCTCGTAATATTTACTGCGTTCTGAAAGGACGTCGACACACCTGGAGGTTGAGATGAGCGAGAGCATCTACGAGGAACTGGCCCGGCACCTGGACAAGGCGGTCGCGGGCGTGCCCATGTCCCCCAAACTCATAGAGATACTGCACATACTCTATCCCGGCGAGGAAGCCGAGTTGGCCCTTAAGCTGGCCATCTACGAAAACCGGACCCTGGCCGACGTGGAGGCGGCGCTGCCGGACAAGGCGGGGCGGCTGGAGGGGCTCCTCGACAGCATGGCGCATCGCGGCACCGTGTTCACCGAGCAGAAGCCGGGCAGGGAACGGATATACCGCCTGCTTCCGAGCGTCGTCGGCTTCGTGGAGGTGCCGTTTCTGGCGGGCGAGGATACGCCGGAGATGCGCGAACTGGCGCGCCTGTGGAAGGAATACATCATGGAGGGATTCGGGCAGGAGATGGCGCGGGGCATACCGCTGATCCGGGTGGTCCCCATCGCCGAATCGCTGCAGGACGAGTCCCAGGTGCTGCCCTTCGACGCCATC
>CAYHAT010000272.1:0-2542 GCA_964354675.1 uncultured Actinomycetota bacterium
TTCCCGATGGGTCCATGCAGCTCTTCGTGCAGGGCGTGCAGAGGATCCGCATCGTTGAGTATGTCGAGAGCCAGCCTTACCTGAAAGCAAAGGTGGAGAAGGCGCAGGAGATCATCGAGGAGTCGGTGGAGCTGGAGGGGATAGCGCGCAACGTCCTCACCCAGTTCAAGAAGATGATCTCCCTGGCCCCCTACCTGCCCAACGAGATATTCATCGCCGCCATGAACATAGCCGAGCCCAACAACCTTGCCGATTTCATCGCCTCCAACATCAACATCGACCTGGAGGAGAAGCAGGAACTCCTGGAGGCCCTGGACGTCAAGGACCGGCTGGAGAAGCTGACGGTGTTCTTGAACAAGGAGATCGAGATCCTGGAGATAGGCTCGAAGATACAGTCCGAGGTGCAGACGGAGATGTCCAAGAGCCAACGGGAATACTTCCTGCGCGAACAGCTCAAGGCTATCCAGAAAGAGCTTGGCGAGGTAGACGAGCGCACCCTGGAGATCAACGAGTTCCGCGAGAAGATAGAGCAGAGCGGCATGCCCGAGGGCGCCCGCAAAGAAGCGGAGCGGGAAATGGACCGCCTGGAGAAGATGCCCGTGGCCGCCGCGGAGTACACCGTGGCCCGCACCTACCTGGAATGGCTCACCAGCCTCCCCTGGAACCTGAGCACCGAGGACAACCTGGACATCAAGCGTGCCCGCAAGGTGCTGGACGAGGACCACTACGACCTGGACAAGGTAAAGGACCGCATCGTCGAATACCTGGCGGTGCGCAAGCTCAAGGAAGACATGAAAGGCCCCATCCTCTGCTTCGTGGGGCCGCCCGGCGTGGGTAAGACCTCCCTGGGCCAGTCCATCGCGCGCGCCCTGGGGCGCAAGTTCGTGCGTATCTCCCTGGGGGGCATGCACGACGAGGCGGAGATCAGGGGGCACCGGCGTACTTATATCGGGGCGTTGCCGGGCAGGATAATCAGGGGGATCCAGAGAGCGGGCTCCAACAACCCGGTGTTCATGCTGGACGAGGTGGACAAGATCGGCGCCGACTTCCGCGGCGACCCCGCCTCGGCGCTGCTGGAAGTGCTGGACCCCGAGCAGAACCACTCCTTCTCCGACCATTACCTGGACGTGGACTTTGACCTCTCCAAGGTGTTGTTCATCACTACCGCCAACACGCCTATACCGATCCACCCCGCCCTGCTGGATCGCATGGAGGTGCTCGAGCTGCCCGGCTATACCGAGGTGGAGAAGGTGCACATAGCCCTGGACCACCTCCTGCCGCGCCAGTTCGAGTTCCATGGCCTCAAGAAGAGCCAGATCGCCATCAGTGAAGGGGCCTTGAGCGCCATCATCCGCAGCTACACGCGTGAGGCGGGCGTGCGCAACCTGGAGCGCGAGATAGCCGCCGTCTGCCGCAAGGTGGCCAAGGATATCGCGTCTGGCAAGCGCAGGAGCAGGAAGATCACCGAGAAGGACCTGCACGAGCTGCTGGGTCCGTCCAGGTTCCGCTTCGAGGTCCTGGAGGAAGCGGACGAGGTGGGCGTGGCCACCGGTTTGGCCTGGACGGAAGCGGGCGGCGACGTCCTCTTCGTGGAGTCACAGGTGATGCCCGGAGACGGAGACCTCATCCTCACCGGGAAACTGGGAGACGTCATGCAGGAGTCCGCCAAGGCGGCGCTCACCTACTGCCGCAGCGTGGCTGACCGCTACGGGGTGGAGCCCGATTTCTTCAGGAACAACGACATGCACGTACACGTGCCGGCCGGGGCGATACCCAAGGACGGCCCCAGCGCGGGCGTGACCATGGCCACCGCCCTCATGTCTTCCATCACCCAGAGGAAGGTGCGTAAGGAAGTCGGCATGACCGGCGAGATAACCCTGCGGGGGAAGGTGCTGCCCATCGGCGGCCTCAAGGAGAAGGTCCTCGCCGCCCACCGTGCCGGGGTTAAAAAGGTCATCATCCCCGAGGAGAACCAGAAGTACCTGGAGGAGATACCTGCCTTCATCCGCAGGGACCTCAAATTCGTACCGGTCAAACACATCGAGGAGGTCCTCAAGATAGCCCTGCACCCGGACGGCAAGGCAGCCGGGACGAAGGCGGCGAAGACCGCTGCGGCAGTTGCAGAGAAGCGACCGGCAGTGAAAAAAGCGTCCAAGACTTCAAAGCCGGCCGCGAAGAAAGCGTCCAAGCCGGCTAAGAAGAAAGCGTCCAAGTCGGCCGCGAAGAAGGCGTCCAAACCGGCCGCGAAGAAAGCGTCCAAGACTTCCAAACCGGCAACGAAGAAAGCGTCCAAGACTTCAAAGCCGGCCGCGAAGAAGGCGTCCAAACCGGCAACGAAGAAAGCGTCCAGGAGTTCAAAGCCGGCCGCGAAGAAAGCGTCCAAGACTTCCAAGCCGGCCGCGAAAAAAGCGTCCAAGACTTCCAAGCCGGCCACGAAGAAGGCAAGGGCGGCTAAGAAAGTTTAAGACGAGGGAGAATCTTCGTCCGCCTCGATATCCGGGAGCCAGAGCTCCTCGGTCTCACGCAGGGCCACCCTCCACTT
>CAYHAT010000272.1:2642-5266 GCA_964354675.1 uncultured Actinomycetota bacterium
CCTCGATATCCGGGAGCCAGAGCTCCTCGGTCTCACGCAGGGCCACCCTCCACTTCGTCCCCACGCGACGGGTGATGTACGGTATGTCTGCCGACTGGTCGTCCCAGTTGTAGTGCACGACTACCACCGCCCGGTCCCCATCCACCTGCGGTGGCTCCAGTTCGTAGGAGACGTCGGTGGCGTATAGGAACGGCTCCCCACCCATGTAACCGGTGAGGTCCTCCTCCACGGTGAGCTTGGCCGCTTTCTCGTCGTTACCGGCTATGCGTGCCGAGATGAAGTCGCCGACCGCGCGTACCGGCGTGGAGGCGGAGCAGCCCGAGGCCGCCCCCAGGAGACAAGTGACGACGATGACCACCGTCAAAAGGGAAAGAACTCCGCGTCTCCAGCAAGCAACTCCGCGATGTCGTAGTTCACACCCTCGATGAGCCAAGAGCTCCCTTTCTTCTCCACGTAGAACACCAGTTCGGCATCTCCGAGGTCGAAGAAGGCCGCGGGAGGGCCCCCCTCTCCCTGGTTGTAGATGGAAACCCGCCCTCCCTTGAGCTCGACCTCCGCGGCATCGCCCTCCACCCGCGTGCCGAACTTCAAGGACGAGAACTGCAGCCGGTAACGCTCCAGCAAGGACAGGATGTCATCGCGTTCCCCCTGCGCGTTCTCGTACCACAAGCTGCCCAGCTGCCCTTCCGGGTCCACGTATACCATGAACCCCTCCGCGTCCCCTTCCTCGATCATGGCGAAGGCCTTCTCCACCGTCGACTGGGCGGGAGGGGTGCGGAACATGGTGAAAAAACCGATGATAGCGGCCGCTGCCGCCAGCCCCAGGACGAAGCCCCACTTGACGGTGTTTCCCGCCTTCCTGGCCGGCTCCTCTACCGCTTTTCCAACATCACCCGGTTCCATGATTATAAGTATATAGGTTGGCCGGAGGGACTTTTCACACTTTTTAAGGTCAGGCCTTAAGGCTTGGCTTTCTAAAGGATGCCGATGTGGCGATTCCCGAAAGAGATGTCAGTTATCCCTTTCCTGCTCCTGGGGCTTACGGGCCGTCTCCCGGGGCACGGGGTAAAACCCGTAGGGCAGTTCCAGGCCGTGCTCCGAGAGGAGGGCTTCGTCTGAGAGGATGGAGAAGGAGTCCCCGTCAGCGGCTATCTTTCCACGGCTCATGATCACCACGCGGTCGCAGTTCTCGAACACGAAGGGCAGGTCGTGGGTGACCAGGATCTTGGTTATCCTCATCTCTTGCAGAAGCGCGGAGAACTCGTTGCGGGCGCGCGGGTCCAGGTTGCTGGAAGGTTCATCCAGCACCAGGAGATCGGGGTTCATGGAGAGCACGGTGGCGATGGCCGCCCGCTTCTTCTGGCCGTAGCTGAGATGGTAGGCCGAGCGCTTTTCCATACCCGCGATACCCACCTCCTCCAGCGCCTGGGACACGGCTGCCGCGACCTCCTCCTGCGAGAGGCCCATATTGATAGGGCCGAAGGCGACGTCGTCGAAGACGGTGGGGGAGAAGAGCTGGTCGTCGGGGTCCTGGAAGACCAGGCCCACGCGGCGCCTTATCTCGCGCAGGTTCTTCTTCTCCACCGGCAGGTCGAAGATGCGCACCTCCCCCTGGCCCATGAGGATGCCGTTCAGATGCAGCAGCAGGGTGGACTTGCCGGCCCCGTTGGGGCCGACGATCCCCACCGACTCCCCCTCCTCGATGGTCAGGCTCACCCCGCGCAGAGCAGCGGTGCCGTCAGGGTAGGCATAGTAGAGGGTCCTTATCTCAACCGCAGGCCTATGATGCATGGAGGGTACTCCCTTCCGCATCTCTCTTCCGGTTCGCTCCCATGGAGTCCATCTCGACCTGTTGCTCCCTTCTATCCTCCGACTATAAGCCGGGCCGCCAGCGGGAAGAGTATGACCAGGGCCGTGAAGCCCAGCTCCATCACCCCGAAGTCGTAGAGGTAGATGGTGCGCACACCCCCATCGTAGCCGCGGGCCAGCATGGCGGCATAGACCCTCTCGCCACGCTCGTAGGAACGCAGGAAGAGGGCAGCGATCATGTGACCGATGACCTTGGCCTGCCACAGCCATTTCCCGCTCCACCCCCGCGAGTCGCGGGCCCGGCGCATGCGCTGCATCTCGTCCATGAGCACGAAGATGTAGCGGTACATGAAACTCATGATGGTGGTCAACAGGTGAGGGACCTTCAACTTCTCCATACCCTTGAGCAACTCCGGGAAGGGAGTGGTGGAGGAAAGCAAGATAACCGCCAGCACGCTCACCGTCGATTTCGCGGCCACGTTCCAGAGCACCAGCAGGCCGTGGGCGGAGACGGTTACAGGACCCAGGTTGTAGCTGCCGCCCCCCTTGTTGAAGAAGGGCAGGAACACCGCCACCGCCAGGATGAAGGGGAGCACGACGAGCATGCGCTTGAGCACGTGTCTCCAGGGCAGGCGCGACAGCAGCACCAGGGCGATCTCCAGCCCCAGGTAAGCGGCAAAGGCCGCATAAAGGTTGGATGGCGTCGTGACACAGATGACTATGAGCGCTATGCAGCCCACCAGCTTGGCCCGGGGATCAAGCTGGTGGATCGGGCTCTCAAGGTCGCTGTATTCGTCCAGGAATACGTGGGTCAT
>CAYHAT010000273.1:0-5266 GCA_964354675.1 uncultured Actinomycetota bacterium
GAGGAGGGCAGAAGGACCCTGGCGGTGGTAGGCGGAAGCCAGGGAGCGGCATCGCTGAACCGGGCGGTGCTCGCAGCGCTTCCCGCGTGGAATGACCGGCCCGATCTTCAGTTGGTGCATGCCGTAGGCCGGGACAAATATCAGGAATTCATGGCACAGGCGGCGAAAGTAGATACCGGCGACCTGCTCTACCGGCCGGTGGAGTTCATAGAGCGCATGGATCTCCTTTACCGGGCGTCGGACCTGGTGGTGTGCCGTGCGGGCGCCTCGACCATCGCCGAGCTGGCGGCTGCCGGGTGTGCGGCGGTGCTGGTGCCGTATCCTTACGCCACAGCCGCCCACCAGGATGCCAATGCCGGCGTGCTCGCGGACGAGGGCGCGGCCGTGGTCATAGATGACCGCCACCTGGACGGGCAGCGTCTCAAAGAAGAGGTTGACGGACTGCTCGCAGATGCGGGAAGGTTGCAGGACATGCGCGAGGCGGCCCGCCGGGTGGGAAAACCGGACGCGGCGGCCGTATTGGCCGAACTCGTGCTCTCCCTGGCTTAGGAGGACAGCGTGGAGGGAAACGAGAGGATCCATTTCGTAGGCATTGGCGGGGCGGGCATGAGCGCTATCGCGGTGGTGCTCCTGGCCAAGGGCGTGCGGGTGAGCGGTTCTGACCTCAAGGAGTCACGCAATACCCGGCGCCTGCAGCAGATGGGGGCGCGCATCTTCATCGGTCACCGCCCGGAGAACGTGGAGGACACCGACCTCCTGGTGGCGTCGTCGGCGATATCCGAGAGGAACCGCGAGCTCGTTCAGGCACGCGAGCTGGGGATAAAGGTGCTACCCCGTGCGGCCATGCTCAACATGATCATGGCTGACGGGAAGGGCATAGCAGTGGCCGGGACGCATGGCAAGACCACCACCACCTCCATGATCGCCATGATCATGCGCGAAGCGGGCCTCGATCCCACCTACGTGGTGGGCGGGGAGCTCAACGACGTTGGGAGCAACGCCCATGCCGGGACCGGCGAATACGTGGTCGCCGAGGCAGACGAGAGCGATGGCTCCTTCCTTCTCCTCCACCCCTGGGCGGATGTGATAACCAACGTCGAGGAGGACCACCTGGACTTCTTCCGGGACGAGGCGGAGGTGCGTGATTATTTCAGCCGTTTCGTCTCCCTGCTGCCCCCCGAGGGCCTGCTGGTCTTCGCGGGCGACGACCCCGGCGCTGCGTCTCTGAAGGGGCGCGGCATGGCCCGGGAAGTCACCTTCGGGGAGGGCGAGGGCAACGACTTCCGCAGCTTCGAGGTAAACCTTTTTCGGGGTGGAAGCGCCTTCCAGGCGTACAGAGGTGGAGAGCGGATGGGTGAGGTCAGGCTGGGCATCCCGGGACAGCACAACGTGCGCAACGCCATGGCCGCACTGGCGCTCACCGTCTCCATAGGGGTTGATTTCGCGGACGTGGCTCGAGCATTAGGGGCGTTTCGCGGCGTACAGCGCCGTTACCAGTTCATAGACGAGGTGGCAGGCGTGAGGTTGATAGACGATTACGCCCACCATCCTTCAGAGGTGCGCACCACCCTGAAAGCGGCGGCCATGGAGAATGCCGGGCGCGTGGTATGCATCTTCCAGCCTCACCGCTACACTCGCACCGCTGCCCTGTGGAAGGGATTCGGCCTTTCGCTACTGCTCGCGGACTTGGTGATCGTCACCGACGTCTACGCCGCGGGAGAGGACCCCCTGCCGGGAGTGAACGGCAAGCTCATCGTCAACGCCCTCCTGGACGCCGAGCCTGCGAAGCAGGTCGTGTATATACCCAAACGCTCATTGCTGGGAAGCGCAGCCGCACGCTTCCTGCAGCCAGGCGACCTGGTCTTGACCATGGGGGCGGGGGATATAACCCAATGCGCTGCCGAGATCACAGGGATATTGCGCAAGAAGAGGGAAGGGGCCTGTGGGGCCGGGGAGAGCTGATGCGGGATGAGCATCGCAGCGGTTCGCGAGATGTTGCAGGGCAGGTTCAGGGGAACCCTGGTGGAAGGGATGCCGCTGGCGGGCTTCACGACCTTCCGCATCGGGGGACCTGCAGGCCTGCTCGCTGTACCCAAGGGAAAGGAGGACCTGTCGCGGCTTCTGAATACCGTCGCGGAGTCGGGGTCGAGGCTGCTCGTCGTGGGCAGAGGCTCCAATATGCTCATCTCGGACCACGGCTTCGCTGGCGTGGTAGCAGTGCTCAGCAGCGGGCTGGGCAGGATCACCATAAAAGGTAAATATGAAGTATACGTTGAGGGTGGTTGCGACCTGAACAGGCTCGTAAATTGGGCCATAGAAATGGGATTGGAGGGCCTGGAGGACCTGTCCGGTATCCCGGGAAGCGTAGGGGGCGCGGTGCGCATGAACGCGGGTGCCATGGGCTCGGACATCGGGGAACGAGTCGAGTTAGTGACCGTGATGAAGCTTACGGGAGGGGAGGTCGAGGCGAAACGCCTCAAACGGGAGGATATAGGTTTTGCATACCGCCATACCGGCCTAGAGGATAGTGACGTCATATATGGGGTCAGGCTGAGGCTTCGCGGGGGAGACAAAGGCGTCCTGGAGTCCAGGCGCAAGGAGGTCATGAGATGGCGGAGGGAGAACCAACCCTTGAAGCAGCCTTCTGCGGGGAGCGTCTTCCGCAATCCGCCGGGCGTATCGGCGGGAGAGCTCATCGACCGTTGCGGCTTGAAGGGGATGCGCGTGGGGGAGGCCATGGTCTCCGAGAAACATGCGAACTTCATCGTCAACCTGGGAGGCGCGAGCGCGGATGACGTCTACGGCTTGATGATGCGCGTCAAGGCGGAGGTGAGCCGCAGGGAGGGCATTGAGCTCGAGGAAGAGATCAGGCTCGTTGGGGAGATGGGAGAAGATAAGAGATGACTCGTATAGCCGTCTTGATGGGAGGGACTTCGGCGGAGAGGGAGGTCTCCTTGCGCTCGGGGGCTGCCGTATCTAGAGCGCTCGCAGGGCTGGGCCACGAGGTCATGGATATCGATGTGGGTCCCGAGGTCATCGAGCAGCTGGCCGGATTGCGGGGGCGGGTGGACGCCGCCTTCATCGTACTGCACGGGCGTATGGGAGAAGACGGGACGGTACAGGGGCTGCTGGAACTGCTCGGGATACCCTATACCGGCTCAGGGGTGATGGCCAGCGCCATGGCCATCAACAAGCACATGACCAAGCACGTCTTCAGGTCCAACGCCATCCCCGTTACGGGCGACGTGGTGGTGACCGCGTCGGAGGTCGCCGCGCTGGGTTTGAATAAAGTGGCCGAGGGCGTTTCCCTGGACCTCGGGTTCCCCTGCATGGTGAAACCGAACTGCGAGGGCTCGACTGTCGGCGCGGGCAAAGCGCGCAATCGGGAGGAGTTGGAAAAAGCCATCGAGGAAGCCCTGGAGTATGACGACCTCTTGCTCATCGAGCGCTATATAGAAGGCCGAGAGATGACCGTAGGCCTGGTGGGTGCCGAACCCATGGTACTGCCCGTCCTGGAGGTCGTCGCCAGCAAGGGGCTCTACGACTACGAATGCAAATACACCGCGGGGATGACCGAATACATCGTCCCCGCTCCCATCAGGGAGGAGCTGGCGCGAGAGCTGCAGCGTCTCTCCCTCAGGGCACATCTCGCCCTCGACTGTGAGGGCTTTTCCCGGGTCGACTTCATGGTTGACGGCGAGGATAGGGCCTACTGCCTGGAGGTCAATACCATACCGGGCATGACGGAGTTGAGCCTGATACCCAAAGCCGCCGCCGCAGCGGGAGTATCCTTTGTGCGGGTGGTGGAGATGGTCCTCTCAACAGCCCGCCTCAAGATCAACAGGGATAAGAGGCGTTACGGGGATGGAGGGTAGGTGGGCACTGGTTGGACATTCGGCCGGTCTGTAGCCCGGCGGGGATGCCTGGCGCGAGCGTGGCAGGTCTACCCTACACGGAGTTTATAAGTAGAGTCGGAAGTGTGTGATCATGAGCAGCAAGACCGAGAAGGCACGCGGCGCCGGAGTCAGGGTATCTCGCGCCAAATCGCGTGTGGATGCGAAGAAGAGATCGAGGGCAAAAGCCAGCAAACCGAAAAGCGGGCCTGAGGCTCCTGCGCCCCGCACGCCGGCGCGCGGTCACGGCAAGGGCGCGGCCCCCCGGCATCCCGTCGAGGCCGGCGCGGCGGTGAAAAAGAAAAAAGGACCGGACCTGGGGAAGACAGGGTCCGAGAGGGCCGAAACGCCGAAGCGCCGGAGAGCGGCGAAGACAGGGAAGGTCAAAGAGAACCCGCAGGCAAACGCTGCAAGCAAAGCAAAGGTCAAGAAGGGAAGAAACAGGGAAACGCCGCGATATACGGCGGCAACCGCCGGGGGGCCTAAGACCTTAGAGCCGGTTCTCGCGGCTGATAGAACGGCGGGCGGATCCCGTGCGGGCGCACGTGAGGCATCCGCAGCGCGCGAGATGCGGAGCGGCGTAAGGCCCGCGAGGATCGCTATCTTGGGCGTGTTGCTGGTGGCCTCCCTGGCGGCCTTGCTCTGGATATACACCAGCACGGGGGTGCTCAACGTCAAGTCGGTGGAGGTGAGGGGGAACGAGGTACTCGATGCCGATTACCTGCGCTCGCTTTCCGGCATAACCCGTGACACCCACTTGCTCAAGATGGACGTAAAGGCCGTGGAGAGCGCTTTGTTGTCCGAGCCCTATGTAGCGGGGGTGAACGTATCCAGGCGCTACCCCAACACGGTCGTGCTGGAGGTCACGGAGCGTCAACCCACCGGCGTCATCTTCCAGAATGGCAAGTACAACCTCGTGGACCAGGAGGGGATGATCCTCGAGAGTGCGGACGCCAGGCCGCCCGGGCTGGTGGAGATAAGGGACCTCGAGCTCGTGCTGTTGTTCCCAGGCATGGAGATAAGCGGCATGGATTTCGCAACCGTCACCTCCCTGCTCGGTAGCCTCCCCCCCGCACTCAAAAAAGTGGCGACGGCGGTCGGGCTGAGGGGAGGGGAGGGGCTTTACCTGGAGGGCAGGGGCACGGTGGTGATCTACGGCGAGTCCTCTGACCTATCCCGCAAGAACGTGATAGCCCTCATGGCCCTCACGGGTCTGGTGGATCGCTACGGCGCCATCGAGTACATCGACGTCTCCTTCCCCGACCACCCCGTCATCAAGCCGGTCAGCTCCGACCAGCCGGCAGTAGATTAAGTCCCTCTTCGTTCTGCCGATATACATTGAGACTTAACATCTAGGGTATTTTATAAGTATA
>CAYHAT010000274.1:0-5261 GCA_964354675.1 uncultured Actinomycetota bacterium
CGTGGGAGCCAGCTCGCTTGGCTGCACGATCACGAAGCCATCGCCCTGGAAGGCCAGCTGGAACAGCTCGCCGTGGGTGGAGCCGAATATCCCCTTCAGGCTGGAGAGGTTGGCGTCAACGTGGACGGAGGGGTTGAGCGATTGGGACCAGGCGATGGTCGCGTTGGGATCGGTGAAGGTGGGCTGTTGCGGAGTGACCTTCATGGTCATGGGCTCACCGTCCGAGCAGAGGGCGACATAACCGGCCCCTGTCAGCTCGACCGTCCACAATCCCCCGGTCATCATCCCGGCCCCACCCTTGATCATCTTGATGTCCCAGGTGATGCTGGGGCTGAACGCGAGGAGGTTGATGGCCTCCACCGTGATGGCCTCGTTGTTGAGATATAAGAGGACGATATCGTTGGCGCCGTCGGCCAGGAAGAGGTCTCCCGTACCCTGGCAGAGCATGAGGGTGAAGGATTCCCCGGAAACCGCCTTCTTGAGAAACTTAGCCGCACCACCGCTTCCCTGGCGGGAGAAGCTTATCTGCCCCTGGTAGGCGATCATCGCGCCCGACTTGGCCAGGACCTGGCCGCCGGAAGCTGCCATGTTTACGCGCAGGAGTTTCTTGTTCTGCAGGTTGAAGGCGTTTGGGCTCTCCACCTCGATGGATTCCTGCACCAGTGCCGCCAGGCTGGTGGGGGCCAACTCCTCCGAGAAAGGAATGGAGGCCGCAGCCGCGGCCGCGGCTGCCTGCATCGCCGGTGCCTGGGGCGGCGGTGCCTGCGGGGCGGCCTGCTCGGCCGCAACCGCTCCCTTCAGGTCCTGGCCGCAGAAACGGCAGAACGCGGCGTTGTCCGCGTTCTCCTGGCCGCATTTAGGGCATAACATCTCATACCTCCTTCTTACTGGGGACAAGGTCGCGTAACACTCAATGGCACCACGCAGTCATAACCTGATTATAATACTAGAACCCAAAGGATTAACGGCAATCGGCAAAGTTATTTTTCCCTCATCGATCATCGGGGCAAGACGTTCGATAGACACACAGGGTCATGCCTGCAATCACGGTCTATACGTATGCCGAAAAGCCCTTGCCCAACAGCTCACGGCCCACCACCAGTTTTTGGATCTCGCTGGTCCCGTCGGGAATGGTGAGCATCCTCGCATCACGGAAATATCTCTCCAGGGGGTATTCATCAGATAAGCCGATCCCACCGTGAACCTGTATGGCGTCGGAGGTCACCTTCACCGCAGCTTCGCACGCGTAACCCTTGGCGAGGGATGACGCCATGCGGGCCTCGGGATCGCCGCTCATTGCGAGACTAAACGCCCAGTAACCGAGGAGTCGTGATGTGACGGTCAAAGCCTTCATGTCGTAAAGCTTCTCCTGGATGAGCTGGAGCCTGCCGATCGGCCTGCCGAATTGCGACCGTTCCCTGGCGAACGTTATCGAAGCATCGAGGGCCGCCTGGGAGATGCCCGCCGCCGCCAGGGCCATTCCGCTGCGCAGGAAAGCGAAGATAATGTTCTCAGGAGTCATCTTCCCCAGCATGCTCACGGCCCTGGAACTCCCCAGCTTGGAGGGATCGTACGCGTCGCCCATCAGTTCCTCGGCCCTGGGCCCGGAGATCGCCTCAGTCACCATCTGCATCACGTTGTTCCCCCGGGGAACGCGGCAGTCGTCAAAGTGCATCTCGCCGGTGGGGGCGGCTCTCCAGCCGAGCTTATGAAGGTCTCCGGTCTCAAAAGGCGACTCTTCTTTGTCCACCAGTAGAAAGATCCTCTGCCCGTTTTCGTCGTTTGCGACCAGCAGACACAGGTCAGCCACGGGTGCGTTGGTTATCCAGGTCTTGGTCCCATTGACCACATAATCATCCCCATCCGGTATGGCGGTCGTTCTCATGGCCCGGTTGTCGGAACCCGCCTCGGGCTCAGTTATGGCGTAGCACCCGATCAGCTCGTTCTCCATAAGCCTCGGCAGCAGGCGCTTCCGCATATCCTCGGGAGCGATGTTGACCAGGCCCACGGGAAAGGTCAATCCCACCAGGCCCGCCGCGCTGGGCCATACCCGGAACATCTCCTCCACCAAGATGCCAATGGCCAGTGGATCACCGGCCATGTCAGCCATGCTCTCGCGGTCGAATCCTATGCCGATCTTTTTGAATCTCTTCAGGATGCCCGTGGCCTCTTCCTTGGTCATGGGGCCTTTCTTCTCCTGGTCGTCCACCACGGGCGATATCTCCTTCTCCAGGAATTCCCTTAAGCTCTCCCGGAACATCTTCTGGCTCTCCGTGAACTCAAAATCCATGGTAAACCCCTCTCTTAGATCGATCAGATATCTTTCCCGCGCCCACAGCCACAGGGTCGTTTTTCGTCGTTATGCCCAGATGTGTTAACGTAGATGGCCAGGGCTTCAGTTTAACATATATTCCTGCAGCCCTTGACGGTGGCCCAATGTGTCCAGATAGCTGACACCAGGATTATTTGAGTTGGTGGTAGAGGCGGAGGGCACTGTCAGCGGCCATCTCCGTCCCGATGCCACGGCCGCCAGCATCGGCGCCCACCAGGAAGAGCCCTCCTATGGGCGTGGAAGCCTGCGGCCGGAGTGTTCCGCTCTGACCAACCTCCTGGGCCACCCCGATACATTCCCCGGCCGCCCTGCCGCTCAACCGCGAGACGTCACCGGTGAGGACCCTCTCTACGTCCACCGTGGCCCCCGCGAGCTCGGGAAAGATCTCCGCCGCCAGCTCTTCCGCCCGGTCCAGCAGTGATTCCGCCTGAGCGGCCCGGTCCAGGCGGCTCGGTGCCGGCACCCCTACGATAAGACAGTCTTCTCCTGGAGGGACCAGGGACGGGTCCCATTTGCCGGGGGCGGTCACGAAGAGGAAGAGGTCGTCGGGCACGCTGCCATCCTCGAGATAGTCGAACATGGTATGCGGCGGGAGGCCGGGCATGTGCAGGAGGCAGGGTGTGCGCATCGAGGAGATCTTGCGGTCCAGGAAGAACTTCACCGCGATGAAGGCCTCCGAGTCCCGCAGGCCGTCCGCCCGATGGAGGTAGTCGACGGGAAAGGCGTCGCGACCGGCCAGTTCGACGGTGCGCTGCAGGCCGGCACTGGATACGACCGTGTCCCCCGGGATGAACTCACCCTCGTCGCTGGTCACGCCGCGCACACGGCCTCCCTCCACTACGATCCCGGCCGCCTCGCAGCCGAGGCGTAACTCACCACCCGACCTCACCAGTGCGCGCAGGAAAGAGGTGGGTATAGCGCCGGAGCCGCCGCGGGGATAGCAGAGATGCGATGCCTGCATGGTGCTGGCCAGGATAAAGGCGAACTCACCCATACTGGCGCGATGCCAGGGAAGCGCCATGGTCAGCATGGCCTGGGCGTGGAAGGTGCGCAGGAAGTCACAGGAATCGGAAAGGGAGGTCATGAAATCCCTCACGCACACATCCTGGAGCTCGACGTAGAGGGGAAAGCGCCGGTCACCGAACTGCCTGGCCAGGGAGACTAGGCCGGCGGGGCCCAGTTCGCCCAAGGCTTTGGCGGCCGTGGAAGCCCACCCCATCTTCTGCCAGCCCCTTGCGCGCCCCTTGATGAAGTTCAAGAGGGAGACAGGATGGGTGATGGAGGAGGCCATCTCCAGCTTGTGCCCGTATGGGTGCTTGTGCCCGTATGGGTGCTTGTGCCCGTATGGGTGCTTGTGCCCGCCGGGGAGGCTGAGGGTGAACGAAGGGGTCGCAGCCAACCACTCAGGGCCCTCGCCCAGGATGCGACCGATCTCCCCGAAAGGCCCCCGCGGACCTCGCCCGAACATATGCACGCCGGTATCGACGACGTACCCGCCCCGGGATATGGAGGAGCATTTGCCCCCGGGGAACCCGTTCTTCTCCAGGAGGGTGACGCTATGGCCGGCATGGGCTATGAGGGCAGCGAACGCGGAGCCACCCGGACCGGAACCTATCACCACCATCTTGCGTTCGGGCATGCCTCCCCCTCTTTTTATCGCCTGCAGCAAGACATCCAGCGGACGCGCGCATCGATACTGCGGATCTCGCATGTGCTGGAGCTATTATGGGGGACAAAGCCTCGCTGTGGTAGATACTTGCAGTAGCTCCGGTACGGTCTTGCATGGATACCTCCTTGCACGCTCTGTTGTTTGCAAAGCAAGTACAGGGGGTGTCCAGCATTTTTCTGAACCTAGGCAGTCTCGCCTGCATGGTGGTGATGAGTCCCTGCCGAGAAGGCTCATATGCTGGCGGTCTGCTGGGAGATGCGGTTGTCGTCCTGGTCCAAGAAGGTGAATACCAACTCACCCGCGGGATCGAATGCGGAGCGCTCCGCCAGGACCAGGTGATAAGGGCTGGTGAGTATCTGCGCGGTCATGCTGCCCGGCTCCGGCTCCACCACGTCCACCTCGACCCTTACCTCGGTGCCGGCCTGAGAGGCATGCATGATGGAGATAGCATATCCGCCGGTGTTCTTGGGACCCTGCATGGCCGTGATGACGATGTATCTCTCGAAGTCGACGTCGCCGATGGGTTCCTGGAAGAAAGCCAGTGATACGAGGCGTTGGAACTCCTCCTCGTCGCTTATGGCCAGGCATTCCGGGGGAGCGTCCTCAGGGATGGGTATCTCGTCTATACGCCCGTAATCGCTGTTCACTCCCTGGGCGAGGGTCTGCAGCGGGATCTCTACCCCGGTGCGTCCGCCCGTGTCATCCGGCCCCCCTTCAGGCGGAACAGCCTCCTCGCCGCAGCCGGGGATGCAGGCTAGCATGAGCGCGATACACAGGGCGAAGATGACCGCGATAAAGACCCTCCCGTAGCACCACGGTATCCTATGCAAGTCGATCACTCCTCCGGATGTGTAGATGTGTCAGGCCCAACTGCCTTTCACCGTTTCATTATAAGCCAGGAGGGGAAGGCGGCAAGGGCCGGCCTCGCGCGCGGTGGCGGTAAAAGAGCTGTAAGAATGATATTGGCCGGTGTATGTGTTAATATCGAAACGCTGATTTCGCCCTTGACGCGGTATCAGGGAACGGGCGTATTGGGCGCAGATGAGCCGCTGTGTTGTTCTGTAACATCAACGAGAACGGGTATATAATAAAAAGGCCGCTCAGGCGGCTTGCATCGGGCGATAAGAAGTTCAGGGAAGAAAAACGGCACATTCTCCTTCTGGCTTTTTGCCCGGAAGCGAGGTACGAGAAACCATGGGGGAGGGTCCCCCGAGGAAGGAAAGGAGAGGGTTTATGGCGGAGGTAAGATTTGACGACCGC
>CAYHAT010000275.1:0-5211 GCA_964354675.1 uncultured Actinomycetota bacterium
AGTGGCGACGATCACGATCACCTTATCGATCCGGAGGATCTCATCCGCGTCGCCATGTCGCGGCAGTAGTGCCGTTCTCTAATGGGTGCTGTCAGTACCGAATGAGGGATTCCCTAGGGACGGCAACTCTCGTTGGGGCATGGCCGCCACTAATAGGTTTGGGAAAATTCCGACACCCGGACTTGAATCCCTTGGATCATCCCGTGCGGGTTCGACTCCGCCTCGGGTACCAACCTGTTTACCAGCGGTATTATCCTGATGTGAATGGGTGAGACCGGCCACAGAATAGCTACTGTGCCCGTGAGCGTGCCTGAAGTGTGCCTGTGGACTTTACATGTGACTGACCCCGACGGTCCCGCCGCTGACTGATGATGCTGCAGTGCTGCAACAACAACCCTGCATCGTTCTTGCCGAAGTTGTATCAGGGTAAGGATAGCCAAATATGACTCTTTGCGGAATGGAAGAATACTGTAAATACGATCAACATATAGTCAATATAACTGAGCACAACCGAGGTAAACTGAGAGCAACTGAGAACAACTAGAATCCGCACAAATAGCTGGATTTATGTAACTCAGCGCAACTCAGAACAACTCAGAACAACCCAGAGTAACCGTATTTTACGGACTGTAAATCCGTTGGCGCAGCCTACGATGGTTCAAATCCATCCTCCCCCACCAGGAATAAAGAAGCAGGTCAGGGTATATGCTCTGACCTGCTTGGTTTGTTGAAAGGTTCATAGGTAAAGAGCAATGTATTTTATATCCGTTGGTCGATATTCAATTTGCCAGGCTACGAAATGCTAAAAACCTAAGTCTGGTGCTTCTTCTTGTTGGCCTGTTCAATGCAAAAAAAGATTTCAGTAAGAATCCGATCAACATATATTCAACACATTTCCGCCGGAATCTTATAAAAGTAGAAAACATCGACGTCAATATATAGTCAAATAATGGTAATTAATTCGATATTCGAGACCTGACCCCCATCCTTCCGAAGGTCTTCTACCATGACTTCTCACGCCGGGCGACCTACCGGGATAGAGCAAGAGGGATCATCGCCCGGAAGGAGAAAATGGCTTGAATCACGGTAGAATATTGGCATCAGGAGGTGCATATGCGAAATCTCAGATTAAAGTTAAGATGGATATAAGACACCGGTGTTAAGGAATATGACGATTGGGGCATGGATGAAAAAGATGACGATGGCCGCCGCGCTTGTGGTCCTGGTTCTTTTGATGACTGTTAGCACGGGATGCGGCCAGAAAAAGGTGAGCACCGTACCCAGCGAGGCCGAAGGAGCCGACAACTTGCCCATGGAGGGCGAGGTGAAAGGCATAAAATTCATTGGCGACGGCCAAAGGCCTGAGCAATGCCCGGTAGGCGAGCATCTGATCGCCTTTCATCGCAAGGGCCCGGACGGATACTGCGACATCTATACGATGAACCCCGACGGTTCCAATGTAACGTGCCTGACCGGCGGAAAGCCCGAACTCCCCTCGAGACATATCGGAAGCGCCTCTTGGCATCCCTCCGGGCAATATATCATCTTCAAGGCGGAGAAGGATGAACATATTGCAGGATCGGCGTTGGCCGACCCGGGGATAGGCTTGCATAACGATATCTGGTTGATGACCAGCGACGGCCAGCGGTTCTGGAAGCTCGTGGACATCCCTTCTAAGAGGGACATCCGAGATAAGACACCGATAACGGCATCGCTACATCCTCACTTCTCGCATGACGGAAAGAAGGTCTCCTGGACCGAAGGGGTTTTTCAAGACAACGCCTCGTCGTTCTGGGGCAAATGGGTTTTGAAGGTCGCCGACTTCTCCTGGGACGAAGCCGCGGGCGTCCCAAAGCTTGAGAACATAATCACGCTGCAGCCGGGCCAGCAGCATTCTTTCTACGAGTCCAACGATTTCTCCCTGGACGCCAGCCAGCTCCTTATCTGCGGGAACCTCGAGCAGGGGCA
Source organism: uncultured Actinomycetota bacterium (assembly GCA_964354675.1). Taxonomy (GTDB): domain Bacteria; phylum Actinomycetota; class Geothermincolia; order Geothermincolales; family RBG-13-55-18; genus SURF-21. Next base: position 1,969 of record CAYHAT010000275.1, read on the forward strand.
GGCCGAAGTAGGCATGGACGTGTACAGGCTGGATATAAATACCCAGGACCTGATTAGACTCACTGAGACCGTGGACTGCTGGGACGAATCAGGGCATTACTCGCCCGACGGGAGCAGAATAGCTTGGCTTTCGAGCAGGGGTTATGCGACGGACTTCTCCAACAGGAACTACTGGGAGTGGGAACGTACGGAAGCGTGGTTGATGGATGGCGATGGGACGGAACAGAGATCGCTCACACACTTCAATACAGCGGGATATGCCGATTACGACCTGGTGGAGGGGAAGCGCGTAATGGTGAGCTATGTCTCCTGGAGCTACGACGGCAAGAGACTGCTGTGCAGCATCATTGTCTATAATGAGGATGGTACGTCATCAGAGCGGCTCATAGAGATCGACCTTAAGGAGTCCAACTAAGAACACCCCTTGCCGAACTAAAATTAATTAGAGAACATCAAGGCCATTTCCATAATTTACTGAATCAATTATGGTAGGATTTATGCTATAAATGTTTTCCATTGTTTTTTCGTGTTGGGCATTATCTACAAAGAAATCGATTGTTTCTTGTGTAATGAAAGAACAGTATTACCCTGTCTAGTGGCCCACCTTATTTGTAGCGAATAAAGGTTAAGTGCCGAGAATCGTTGTAAGATGTTACAATTCGATAGTGGAAAAGTAAATGTTACTGGGAGGTAATGAGCTTGGAAAAGGAAGTTGTCTTTCTTGTTGAGGAATCGATAGATGGCGGTTATGAAGCTAGGGCTCTTGGGCACCCGATTTTCACCGAAGGCGAATCGCTGGAGGAGATAAGGGAGTCTGTCAAAGACGCCATCCATTGTCATTTCGGTGATGAGGATCAGCCAAAGATCGTGAGATTGCATTTTGTGAAGGACGAGGTCATCGCCGTATGAAGCTCCCCAGGGATATAGGGGGAGAGGAGCTGGCGAAGCTTCTATCGAAATACGGTTATGAGGTAACCAGGCAGACAGGAAGTCACCTCCGTCTAACTACAACGCTGAAGGGTGAACACCACCTGACCATTCCAATACACAAGCCATTGAAGGTTGGAACCCTAAGCGGCATCTTGGGTGAAGTTGGCTCGTACTTAGAGATCACTAGAGAATCTCTCATCAGTGATTTATTCAAGAAGAAATAGCCATCCCTTCGCCTGATTCAATCAACATGTATTCAATATAACTGAGCGCAACTGAGGAAAAGCAATATCAACTGAGGACAACCGGGATCGGCGCAAATAGCAGGGTTTACGTAACTCAGAGCAACTCAGAGCAACTGAGCGCAACTGAGAACAAGCGTATTTTACGGACTGCAAATCCGTTGGCGCAGCCTACGATGGTTCAAATTCATCCTCCCCCACCAGAATAAAAAATCAGGTCAGGGTATATGCCCTGGCCTGCTTGATTTGATCTGGAATGACTTCCAGCCCTTCAAGATGTTTGCTCCCCTTGTAGAAAGGGTAGTTTCTACCTTTGAGGCACGATACGCCAAAGGGCACTTGATCGTTCAGGGCACTGGTAATGCGAGCTGTTGCGATTTGGATAGGGGGATTGACCATGGGCGATTATGATTTTGACATCGTGATAGTGGGCGGGGGACCCGCCGGTGCGGCGGCGGCCAGGGCTGCGGTCGATGGCGGGCTCAAGGCATTGCTCATCGAGAAGAAGAAGATGCCCCGGCACAAACCTTGCTCGGGCATGATACTGCCGGCGGCTTTGGACTTTATCGAGAAATACTTCGGCCCCTTGCCGGATGATGTGCTGGCGGAACCTAAAACCTGGAAGGGCAGTTGTTGTCACCTGCGGGGAGGCCAGGTGTTCGAGATATCGGAAACGTTTAAAAACGCGTGGCGCGACAAGCTCGACAATTGGCTCTGTTCCGCGTCCGGGGCCGAGGTATGGGATTCGACCAGGCTTATCGACTTCGCGGAATGGAAAGACCGCGTGGAACTCGTCTGCCGGCGGGGTGAGGAGGAGATCCGGTTGAGCACATCGGTGATGGTGGCGGCCGACGGCGGTGTATCCGGGATAGTGAAGAAGATAGACCCGACCTTTGGCCTCCCGCCGATGCCGATGAGGTCGACCGTACGTGCAAGTTATAGCTTCCAGGACTACCGCCGCGGGAGCGTAGAGCTCGACCCGTCCTATTACCACACATTCTTCGAGCCCGGTATCGGCCTCATGCCCACGCTCTATTTCAAGGACGACCTGATAGTGACGGATACCATCGTGCACCCAGGCGAGAAGGTCAACCCCATGCGCGAGAAATACACGAAGTGGCTCGCCGATAACCACGGTTTCAAGCCCGGCGAGCCGGTCATGACGCTCGCCTGCCTGGCAGGTGGCCCCATGTGGGTGAACCGCTTCTGCTTCGGCACCGACCGGGTCCTGGTGGCCGGGGAGGCAGCCGGGTTCCTCAACATGTTCTTTGAGGGGATCTCTTCGGCCATCGCCACGGGCTACCTGGCCGGGAGGGCCGCCGTGACGTCCGCGGGGTACCCGCCGGGACCCACGTACCGCGAGAGCGTCAAGCCGGAGAGGGAGAGAACCGCCAGGATGTGGCACACGCCGTCGCTCATGAGCGGGAAAGCCGCACCGGAATTTAAAGAAAGCCTAATGGCTGCCTCTCCCATGCTGAGGCTCAGGGTGATGCGAGAGATGACCGGATGGCTGAAGCGGTTCGGGTATGAATACAATTTCGGTATCGAGGTGACCTTGAGAAAGATCCTCGCGGGGGACTTCAACTTCCGGGCATAAGGCCAGGCAGCCATGCACACACTTACCTGGGCTTGGGTGTGTCGATCTGCCTGCGAGATGGTAGAATGATGGCATCAGGAGGTGCATATGGGAAATACTCATTAAATCGAAAAACATACTTCCGTTATAGGGCACAAGAGAATTCGAGCAAGGGGTCATGGTGGGAAAGTTAACTCGTACCCATTCCCCCCGGATTCCATCTGCGAAAGCAGGGGAGATGCTGGCAGACTTCATGAAGCCTCGGAGGCATATGCTATGGGGACTTCCGAGAAGCACTCGCGCTTTGTCGTGCGCCATCCTGCCCGTTCTCATGCCTCCGCCCTCGACTCCCATAAGGCCTTCTATGACAAAGCCAAAGGCCGATACGGGAAATGCCGGATAAAGGATTGGTGGTGCACTGGACCGTAAACCCCGTTTGTAAGAGTTACATGGGACATAGCTACTGAACGTACATATTGCGGCAATGGCTGAGCA
>CAYHAT010000276.1:0-5201 GCA_964354675.1 uncultured Actinomycetota bacterium
ACATCCAGGTCCCGGAGACCATCCAGGGCATCATCGCCTCCCGCCTGGACCGCCTCTCCGATGAGGCAAAGGAGATTCTGCAGGTGGCATCCGTCATCGGCCGGGAGTTCTCCCTCCGCCTCCTCCAAGAGGTCACCGGCTTGAGCAAGCCCCTCAAGTCCTATCTCCTCCAGTTGCAGTCCCTGGAGTTTATCTACGAGAAGAGCCTCTTCCCCTCGCCCGAATACATCTTCAAGCACGCTCTCACCCAGGAAGTGGCCTATGAAAGCCTCCTCCTAAAAAGAAGGAGGGAGATCCACGAGAGGATAGGCCAGGCCATCGAACGGCTCTGCCACGACAACCTTGAGGACTTCTACGAGACCCTGGCTTACCACTACTCCCGTAGCGATAACACCGACAAGGCCCTCCACTACCTCAAGCTCTCCGGGGGCAAGGCCGTGCGCAACTATTCCAGCTGGGAGGCCATCGGGTTCTTCCGGGAGGCCATCCGGGTTCTGGACAGCCAGCCGGAAACGGAGGAAAGGAAGAAAGAGAGGTTGGCCCTCTATTTCTCGCTACTCGACCCCTTGATATGGTTGAGCCTGAATGAGCAAAGCCTGGAGTTGTTGCAGGAGATGGAGAAGCTTTCGGAGGAGCTCGGGGATGACGCTAGCCTCGCAGCCGTCTACAGCAAGTTGAGCCTCCAGCATTCAGTCAGGGGGGACATGGCCAAGGGGATGGAGTATTCCGAGAAGTGTTTCAATACGGCGGACAGGGCCGGTGATGTCGAGGCCATGGCCAATACCGCCTTGGATATCAGTCCCGTAATGATCATGATGGGCAACTTCTCCCAGATTGCCGCCATCGCCTGCAGGGCCCTCGAGCTTATCGAGGAGCAGCACAGGGAGAAGGACCTCTTCGCGGGCGGGGTTAATCTATTCGTCAACCAATGTGGGTTCTGCGGAAACGCCCTGGGGATTCTCGGAGAGTTCGAAGAGGGAGAGGCCATTATGGCCAAGGGGCTTGCATGCGGCCTCGATGTCAACGACACCTTCGGGATCGGGTGGGTTGGGGTCAACCAGGCCTTTCTATCCTGTTGGAAGGGGGACGCTGACAGCACGATAGATCGCGCGAGCACGGCCATCGAATTCTTTGAAAAATCCGGGGTGGATATGACCCTCGGCACGGCCTGGACTTTCCTGGGTGCCGGACATTTCTTTCTCGGGGATCATGAGACGGCGAGGGTTCATGCGGAGAAGGGTCTGGAGACCCAGCTGCGATCAGGTTTTCCCGTGTTGGTGCCCGTGGGATACCTGTTTCTGGCCATGATCCGTGCGGCTGCAGGAGACCATGACGGCGCCTTGGAGAGCGCCGAGGCGGCGCTGAGGATGTCCCGGGATTTCGGGGCTAAGGCTTACGAGGCTTGGGCTCTGTTGGTACATGGAAGATCAGCGGCAGAGGTGGACCCGTCGCGGATCGGGGCGGCAGAGGAATCCATCCGTCAGGGCCTCTCCCTTGCTAAGGAGCTGAACGCACGGCCTATGACCGTCCAGGGATATCTCTTCCTGGGGGAGGTCTTCGAGATCGCGGGCCGCTGGGAGGAAGCCCTTGAGAACCTGGATAAGGCGGAGGATATGTATCGGGAGATGGGGGTTGGTCCCCATGCCTACTGGCTCACCCGCACCCAAGAAGCCTTGGCGAGATTGGAACCTACATCTTGAGTAGACTGCTGAGATCAATTGAGTGAGGAATATATGGGTCGAGAAACACCCTCCTCCCGCTCCAGCTCAGAGGGAGAGCGCAAGCAGGTCACGGTGCTCTTTGCCGACGTGGCCGGCTTCACCTCGCTCTCGGAAGAGCTTGACCCCGAGGAAGTCCGGGACCTCATGGAGCCTTGCCTGGACATCATGACCGCTGGCGTCCATGCCTACGAGGGAACCGTGGCCCAGTTCACCGGCGACGGCATCATGGCCCTTTTCGGCGCCCCGGTAGCCTTCGAGGATGCCCCGGTACGGGCGGTGCGCGCCGCCATCGAGATGCGGGAACGGCTCTCCGCCTACTCGGCCAAGCTTGCAGACAAGGCGATCGCGTTCGAGGTGCGCATTGGCCTCAACACCGGCCTGGTGGTGGTGGGAAGCATGGGTTCCGACCAGGCGGTCGAGTATACCGCCATCGGGGATACGGTGAACCTCGCCTCCCGTATGGAGTCGGCCGCCCTGCCGGGGAGCGTCCTGGTATCTGAGAGCACCTACCGCCTCGCGCAGGGCTTCTTCGAGTTCGAGCCCCTGGGAGAGCTGGAGATCAAGGGGAAGAAGAAACGAGTTATGGCATACCGGGTGCTTTCCACCAAAGAGGCCAAGACCCGCATGGAGGCCTCCCTGCCGTCCGGCCTGTCCCCATTCGTCGGAAGGTCCGACGAACTGTCCCGGCTCAGGGAGTGTTTCGAGAAGGCAAGAGGCGGAGAGGGCCAGGTGGTGGGAATAGTGGGCGAGCCCGGAATCGGCAAGTCCCGCCTCCTTCTCCAGCTCCGGGAGCTCCTCCCAGAGGGTGAGTACACCTACCTTGAAGGCGGGTGCATCCACTACGGCGAGGCCATGGCTTATCTCCCCATCCTGGGTATCCTCCGCAACTACTTCGATATCCAGGAAGGAGACGAGGAAGCCACCAGCAAGCGTAAGATGGATGAGAGGCTGGCCTCAATCAATGGCCAGATCGCTCACATACTCCCACCTTTGCAGGAGCTCCTTTCCCTAGCGGTAGACGACCAGACCTTCCTCTCCTTGGAGCCTGTCCAGAGGCGGGAGCGGGTCTTCGAGGCCATCAGATATCTCCTTATAGCCGCCTCCCAGCAGAGGCCCCTCATACTCGCTATCGAGGACCTGCACTGGATCGATAAGACATCAGAGGAGTTCCTGTCCTACTTCATTGAGGGCCTGCCCACAGCCTCTGTCCTCCTGCTCTTGCTCTACCGTCCAGAGTACATCCCCGCCTGGGTATCCAAGACCTTCTACAGCCAAGTGCGTGTGGACCACCTCCCGGAGGAATCCAGCACCAAGTTGGTACGAGCCGTCCTATCTGAGGGAGAGGTGTCCCCCGAAATCTCAGACTTTATCGTAGAAAAGACCGCCGGCAACCCCCTGTTTATCGAGGAGATGACCCGGGGCCTTTTAGAGGCAGGCTCCATCATCAAGGACAACGAGCATTACGTCCTCTCCACCTCACCCTCAGACATCCAGGTGCCTGATACCATCCAGGGCATCATCGCTTCCCGCCTGGACAGATTGCAGGAGGAACTCAAGGAGAGTCTACAGGTAGCCTCCGTCATCGGCCAAGAGTTCTCCTTACGCCTCTTGGAAGAAGTCACCGGCATAAGCAAGCCGCTGAAGTCCTACCTCAACCAGATGCAGTCCACGGAGTTCATCTACGAGAAGAGCATCTTCCCGGAGCCGGAGTATATCTTTAAGCATGCCTTAACCCAGGAGGTCGCATATAACAGCCTTCTGCTAAAACGCCGCAAGGAAATACACGAGAGAATAGGCCAGGCTATCGAACGACTTTATTCTGACAACCTGGACGACTTCTACGAGACCCTGGCCTACCACTTCGCCCGCAGCGAGAACCGTGAAAAGGCACTCCACTACCTAAGCCTCTCTGGGGAAAAGGCTGCGATGGACTACTCCAATTGGGAGGCCATCAATTACTACAGGGAAGCGATAAGTATGCTGGATACCCTGCCTGAGACCGAGGAGAGAGACGGGCGTTTATTGGAGTTCAGCTTATGCCTCACGTTCCCGTTTGCCCTCTTGGGCTTTCCCGATGGGTGCCTGGAAAACCTCCAATACGCGGAGAGGCTGGCAGAGAAACTCGGTGATGAGGAAGCCCTTATGACGGTTTACAGGAAATTTGCTATGTATTATGGCGCAAAAGGAAACATGTCCCTCGGGATGGAGTATTCCGAGAAGTGTTTCGACCAGGCGCAAGAGGTCGGAGATGTCGAGGTAATGGCCAATACCGCTTTCGAGATAATGACGCCCATGCTCTTCTCGTCTCGTATTGCGGAAATGGCAGCCATGTGTGAAAGAGTCATCGAACTTATAGAGGAACAACATCGGGAAACCGATATCCTTATGGGCCCAACAACCATATACAGCTTTGTCTGTGGTTACAGGGGCATGGCCTTGGCATTAATGGGGGAGTTCGAAGAGGCAGAGCGCGTCTTGGAAACAGGGCTCGCAAAGACCCCTAAGCGTGGCGGGATCGGCTTTCTGGAATTACATTGTGGCTCTTTGGCTTTGAGCAGAGGGGAAGCGGAAGATCTGGTAGATCATGCCCGCAAAGCCATCGAAGCATACGAAGATTCGGGCATCAGCATCTTTCTGGGCCATGCTTGGTGTTATCTGGGGTGCGGTTACAGCTTGCTCGGCGATCATGAGGAAGCGAAATCTTGTGCAGAGAAGGGACTGGAGCTACAGCGAGAGAGTGGGTTCCCAGTTATCTTACCATTATTGGATTACTTATCGGCGCTTGTCTACACAGCTGCTGGAGATCTGCTAAGGGCAGGGGGGTGCGCCGAAGAGGCTTTGAGGGTGTCCCGGGGCTTTGGCTCCAAATACCTGGAGTGCCTTTCATTGCTCGCACTTGGAAGGGCGGAGGGGGCAGTAGATCAATCGCAGGTCGACATGGCAGCTGAACATATTCGCCAGGGGATGTCGATAGCCGAAGAGACCCACATGAAGACACCATATTGTCAAGGTTATATATTCCTCGGGGAGGTCTTCGAGCTTGCGGGCCATAGGGAACAAGCCGTAGAGAACCTGAGCAAAGCCGAAAGTATGGGCAAGGAAATGGGGATGGGCTTCCAGTCTTACTGGCTCACCCGCATCCAGGAGGCGTTGGGCAGGTTGGAGTCCGAATCTTGAGTGACTCTATAGCCTCACTTTAGGCACATTCTTAGGCACAGTGGTGATTCCGTGGTCAGCCTTCCCCCATCCTTCATAGGACAAACCCTCTGGTAAACAGGGTGGTGCCGGGGGCGGGAGTCGAACCCGCACGGGTTTCCCCGAGGGATTCTAAGTCCGGGTGTCGGAATCATACAAAAGCCCAGGTCAAGACACAGATTCCTGGCCTGGGGTTTTGCATGTCCGAGTTGCGGTGAGTTGCGCTGAGTTGCGTGACTTGGCATCCAGTCAGGCACAGTTTTAGGCACAGTGACAGCTATAGCA
>CAYHAT010000277.1:0-5192 GCA_964354675.1 uncultured Actinomycetota bacterium
AGAGGCGGCGGCGGTGGGTGAGGCCCGACAGCGGGTTGACCTGGTCCATGAACTGCGAGAGCTGGGACGAGCCGAAGAACTCCTTGATGGCCGCGACCACCGGGCGGATGTTGATCAGCGTGGTCGGGGTGATGGCCTCGACGTCCTGGGTGGTCATGCGCTCGCGCACCACCCGCTCCATGCGGGCCAGCCCGATACGAACCTGGTTCTGTATGAGTTCGCCCACCGAGCGCACGCGGCGGTTGCCGAAGTGGTCGATGTCGTCGACCTCCTCCATCTCGCTCTCGATGATATCGAGCAGGTAACGGATGGTCTGCAGCACGTCTTCGAAGGTGAGGGTGGTGATGGAGAGGTCCACGTCCACCCCCAGCTTCTTGTTGAGCTTATAACGGCCCACGCGGGCCAGGTCGTACCTTTTGCGGTTGAAGAAGAGGTTCTCCAGCAGGGTGTTGGCGGAGTCCGCCGTGGGCGGCTCGCCCGGGCGCAGCTTGCGGTAGATGTCCACCAGCGCTTCATCCCGGCTGCCGGTGTGGTCCTTCTCCAGGGTGGTCCCGATGAGGGATGAGCCCCCGAAGTAGGAGAGGATCTGTTCGTCCTCCTCGTACCCCATGGCGCGCAGGAGCACGGTAACCGGCTGCTTGCGCTTGCGGTCTATCCTCACCCCGATGACGTCGCGCTTGTCCGTCTCGAACTCGAGCCAGGCGCCGCGCGAGGGGATGATCTTGGCGAAGTAAAGCTCCTTGTCAGAGGCCTTGTCCAGCTCCTTGTCGAAGTAGACCCCGGGCGAGCGCACCAGCTGGGATACCACCACCCGCTCGGTGCCGTTGATGATGAAGGTGCCCTTGTCGGTCATGAGGGGGAAGTCCCCCATGAACACCACCTGCTCCTTGATCTCCCCTGTCTCCCGGTTGATGAAACGCACGGTGACGAAGAGCGGAGAGGAATAGGTCATGTCCTTTTCCTTGCACTCGTCGACGTCGTACTTTGGCTCCTGGAACTGGTGCTCCCCGAACTCCACCGCGAGGTTGCCCGTGAAGTCCTCGATGGGTGAGATGTCCTCGAAGACCTCCTGCAATCCCTCGTTGCGGAACCAGTCGTATGATTTCCTCTGGATGTCGATAAGGTTTGGTACTTCGAGGATCTCCGGGATCTTGGCGAAGTTTCTTCTCAAGCGACCGCCATGGGTTTCTTTCACCGTTTCCCTCACTCCTTTTCCCTCGCAAAGCGCAAGAATTCCCTCATATATACACAAAACATAATAATATGATAAATGGGTGGGGGGTGTCAATTTTTCTTCCCACCCGGGGCCTGGGGGTAACGGTCCTCGCTCCGCACTCGCAGGCTGCCTATCCAGAGCTCAGCCTTCTGACGTATTTGCTGCTCGCGAAGGTCGCTTCAGACCGACCCCCGGGCTCGGGCCGGTGGCAGCTCAGACGGGTTCTCGTCCGGACGTACCCGTGCCAGGCCTACACATTCGGAAATGTGAAGGCCTATCAGCGGACGTACCCGTGCCAGGCCTACACATTCGGAAATGTGAAGGCGCTGGGACACCGTCGCGCCGCGGACGGCGCTGTCGCTTACGCGATGCAAACCACCGTGACCGGTGCAAAAATCCGTGCGTTATTTTATCTCTACTTGGGCGCCGGCGTCGCGCAATTGCTCTGCGATGCGGTCGGCCTCGTCCTTCGATACCTTCTCCTTGACCGCCCTGGGGGAATCGTCCACCACGGCTTTGGCCTCCTTAAGGCCCAGGCCGGTAATGGCCTTGACCTCCTTGATGACCTGCACCTTGCGGTCCCCGGCCGCCAGGAGGATGACATCGAACTCGGTTTGCTCCCCCTCCTCCTCGGGCGCTTCTCCGCCCGCAGGCGCGGCAGCACCGGCCGCCATGGCCAGCGGGGCCGCCGCGGTCACGCCGTACTTGTCCTCCAGCGCCTTTACCAGCTCGTTCAGTTCGAGCACGGTCATGGAATCGATAGCCTCGAGCATCTCCTCCATACTGATCTTCTTCTTCTCGACCAATTCTCACACCTCCAGGTAAGATCATCGGGACCACGCCTTGCCGCCGTGACGGCCGTGGTATCAGGCTGCCTCCGACTTCGAATCGGCCACTGCCTGCAGGGTATAGACCAGCGTGCGGCAGGGTCCGGATAGCACGTTGTACAGGTTGTATAAGGGGGATTTAAAGGCGCCGGTTACCTTCGCCAGCAGCACCTCGCGGGAGGGCAGGGTTGCGAGGTTGCGCACATCTATGGCCTCCAGTATTTTGCCCTCCATGAACCCGCCCTTGATCTCCAGCTTCGGGTTGCTGCGCGCGTAGGCGATCAACTCCTTGGCCACCGCCATGGGATCTCCCTCGGTAAAGGCGGCCGCCACCGGCCCGACCATGAACTTGCTTATGTCCTCGTAATCCGTATCCTTGATGGCCAGCAGGGTCAGGGTGTTTTTAAGTACGCGGTATTCCGCACCCATGTCTCGCAGCAGGAAACGCAGGCTGTTGATCTCCTCTACGGTCAGGCCGCTGAAGTCAGTCAAGAAGATAACCTTGCGGCCGAGAAACCTCTGCCTTATCTCTTCCACCTTGGCTGTCTTTTCAGGTCTTGCCATATCCTCCTCCCTCTATCGTGTTTCCCGTTGTTCCTGGACGTCATCCAGGACTTCTTCCGGATGTACACGTGCCAGGCCTGAACATTCGGAAATGTCCAGGCACTGGGACACCTCCGCGCCTCGGAAGGCGCTGTCGCTTTCGCGATACAAACATACGCTACGGCGTTCCAATACGAAAAAACCCCTCGCGAAGAGCAAGGGGTCACGTTATATCCGTGTACCTCCAGCCTCCGCGGGTAACCATTAAGTCCTCACGGACACCCGCTTCTCAGGCTTAACAGCGCCCAAACTACCACGGTCGCCGTGCCCTGTCAACCGGGCCGGCCTCTAAACGTCGGTCTTGGACTCGCCGAGGATATCCCTCACCACCATCGGGTCCACCTTCACCCCGGGTCCCATGGAGATGGAGAGGGTGATGCTCTTGAGGTAGCGACCCTTGGCTGCCGCAGGCTTGGCGCGGATGATCTCCTCCAGCACTGCCACATAATTCTCAATGAGCTTCAGCTCTTCAAAACTCTTCTTGCCCAGTATGAGGTGGAGGTTGCCCTGCCGGTCCACGCGGTACTCCACCTTCCCGGCCTTGATATCCCGCACCGCCTTATCCACCTCGAAGGTCACCGTGCCTACCTTGGGATTGGGCATGAGGCCTCTCGGCCCCAGCAACTTGCCCAGCTTCCCCACCTGTGACATCATGTCCGGGGTGGCTATCATGGCGTCGAATTCGAACCAGCCGCCCTGGATCTTCTCGAGGACCTCGGGTCCTCCCACGATATCCGCGCCCGCCGCCTCCGCATCGCGGGCCTTGTCTCCCTGGGCGATAACCAGTACGCGTACCTCCTTCCCCGTGCCGTGGGGAAGGTTTACCGTGCCGCGGATCATCTGGTCCGCCTTGCGGGGGTCGATACCCATGCGAAATGCCACCTCAACCGTGTCGTCAAAGCGGCTTCCCGGCATCTTCTTGATGATGTCCATCGCCTCCTGGGGATGGTAGAGCTTCTGGCGGTCGTAGAGCTCCAGTGCCTCCTGGTAACGCTTGCTTCTCTTTGTCAATCCGTTCACCTCCGTGGTCCCGGCGGGTTTGCACCCTCCCACATCATGCCGAAAAGAAAGGGTGTGCTGCTCTTCTGTACAGATCAGATGGGATTTTTTATCCGTTACCGAGAAGTCCCGTCGATGCTTTCTTTACCTCCGTGGTCGTCGCGGGCTCGAGCCCTCCCACCTGGGGTCTGGCCTGTCTATTCTACTACGGTGATGCCCATGCTGCGGGCGGTTCCCTCGATGATGCGCGCAGCCGCCTCGAGGTCCCTGGTGTTCAGGTCGGCCATCTTCTGTTGGGCTATCTCCAGCAGGTCCTTGTGGGTAAGGCGGGCCACCTTCTGCACGTTCGGCTCCCCGGAGCCTTTCTCGATGCCGGCTTTCTGTCTGAGCAATACCGCGGCCGGCGGCGTCTTGGTGACGAAGGAGAAACTGCGGTCATCGTAGACGGTTATCTCCACCGGGATGATCGTCCCCATCTGCGATTGGGTCTGCGCGTTATAGGCCTTGCAGAACTCCATGATGTTCACGCCGTGCTGGCCCAGGGCCGGTCCGACCGGTGGGGCCGGGTTAGCCTGCCCGGCAGCTATCTGCAACTTGATCTTGGTTATGACCTTCTTGGCCATCGTTTACCTCTTCCTCCTTAAAGCTTTGCCACCTGATCGAAGGTGAGTTCCACCGGTGTCTCGCGACCGAAGATGGATACCATCACCTTCAGCTTGCTCTGGTCGATATTGATCTCCGAGATGATCCCGCTCATATCGGCGAAGGGCCCGGCGGATACCCGCACGCTCATCCCCTCCTCGAACTCGGTCTTGGGGCGGGGTTTCTCCGTGGTCGGGCGTTTCAGGAGCTTCACGGCCTCGACCTCGGTGAGCGGCGTGGGCTTGGCGCTCGAACCTACGAACCCGGTCACGCCCGGGGTGTTGCGCACCACGTACCAGCTGTCGTCGTCCAGCTCCATCTGCACCAGGATGTATCCCGGGAGCATCTTCTTCTGAACGACCTCCTTTTTTCCACCCTTGATCTCCATGACGTCCTCGGTCGGGATGGCCACCTTGAAGATCATCTCCCCCATGTCCATGGAGTCGATGCGGTGCTCGAGATTGCTCTTCACCTTGTTCTCATATCCGGCGTATGTATGGATCACGTACCATCTAGGGTCCATGCTCGCTCTCCCGCATCACAGAATTATCAGGTCTACCAGCTTGGTGAACAGGATATCGGCGAAATATACCATGCCGCCCATGAGGACCACCGTCACCATCACCACTATGGTGTAGGATACGACTTCGTCCCGGGTAGGCCATGTCACCTTCTTCATCTCCGCCCTGACTTCTGTCAGGAACTGGGAAACAGTTACTCTCTGCTTCTTGGGGCCGCTCTTCTTGCGGGTGCCGCCGGACTTTTTCTGCTGGGCGCGCTTCTTCTCCATGCCCAGCTTCTGCTGCATGCGGCGCATCTCTCGACTCGGCACCTTCGCCTCCTCTTTTACACAAAAATAATGGCAGGCCTGGAGGGATTCGAACCCCCAACTTCCGGTTTTGGAG
>CAYHAT010000278.1:0-5191 GCA_964354675.1 uncultured Actinomycetota bacterium
AGAAGTGGTTCGGGCAATGAGGTTTTGAATCGCTGGCGGTCTGCTGGCTTTTCCCTGGTAAAACGGTTGAGATCGATTTCCCCTGCCTCGATTGTGGTGAGCCTCTTAAAGTATTAATCCGTGATGGTAGAATCCTTAATAACGAAGCTTCTGGATATATGGCCTACGTCGCTGTCCCATTTTGGAAATGGTTTGAAAACCTAGGACATGCATGAAGCACCATGAACCTCTTCCGGTCGGAAGATCATATTCGCAATTGGGCCTCTTTTGCTGAAGAAAGTGATGAAGGCATAACACCGCTGCCTGACATGGTCAAACTTTTCTCGGGACCCTATTTCAAAAAACGCCTGGATCAGGATTATGTCTCACATATGTCCGAATACGTCGGTGAGCTGATCCAAACCATGGAGACAATCGGGAAAACAGGTCCATTCTGGAAACTGCCAAAAGACTGATATCACAGCGTTGGATTAAAAGGGGGCAGTTGTCCCTAGATGATTTTATCCTGCAAAATATTATGAAAATATAGCGAGGCCTCTCGACCTCGCTTGGTTTGCTGGCTCCCCATAGTGGACGAAGTTAGAACCAAGATCTATGGCCTGGCCATAGATCTTATGATTCCGACCATTGTCGTGGGAGAAAGGGATAAATGAATAGTCTAGATCTAGTAATTTACCAGACATTTACCACACCTTTAAATATAATACTGCAGGCCCCGCAAGGCAGGTATCCTTATTCAGCAAGAGTACAGAGGGGCTGATTAATGGGAGAAGATGTAAGAGGTTAATTGCGACTGAACTCGATTCGGCCCAGATCTCTGGGAAAAAGTCTCGCTAGTGGTAGATCACTACTGGTCCGCGGTAAGGAACTTACGCACCTCATCATTGAAGATAGCAGGTGCTTCCATATTGATGTCATGACCAACGCCCGGGATTATCACCAGTGTTGATTTCGGAATGCTGGCGTGGAGTTCAATGGCAACATGTAATGAAGAACGTTGGTCCAACTCTCCATAAAGCAGCAACGTGGGTATCTCGATACGTGGAAGCACATCATTTAGATCCGCCTCGGCGAATGCCCGAGCCATTGCCCGAATCCCTATCGGATGAGAATCGGCCATCATAGCTGCGGCTTCTTCGATTGCTTTGGGCGGTACCGAGCTCGAGAACATGGTGGGGATTAGAATGTTGATAAGTCGTTCGGGCGGTTCTTCGGATAGCTTAAGCGCTTGCTGCAAGCGATTTCTGACTTCATCGGCGGGAAGCGACCCTGCCCATCCTGCATAGGCCGAGACCAGGACGAGAGTCCTCGGGATCTGTGGATTACGGCGATAGAACTCTAAGGCAAGACCACTGCCAAACGACAGGCCGAGCAAGTAGGGCCGTTCTATGCCGATCTCATCGAGAAATGCTGCCAGGCAGTCTGCATAATCAGGCAGCCGGAAGCTCTCGGGAGGGTCGGATGATCTACCACAGCCTGGAGCATCCCAGGCTACAACGGTAAAAGCATCGGACAGCTCATCAAGTTGCATGCGCCATGCTCGGCTGTCGCTCAAAGCGCCATGCAGAAGCAAGAGCGGCGGTCCGGTTCCCTTACGATTGAATCCGATGCGAAAACCACCAGCGTTGACTACTTCCATCCCACCTCCATGGTATGATGAGAAACTGCCGGTCCATGTCCGCCTCAACCCTTCTCTTTGTTACTTTCTTACCATTCCCGCCTTCACCCTACGTCAAACTCTGCTAATGCATCTGTTAAGCGATATCATAATTGTATAAAAGGGATAGAAGAGAGAAGCGAGGCCTTTCGGCCTCGCTTGGTTTGCTGGCTCCCCGTAGTGGACGAAGTTAGAACCAAGATTCATGGCCTGAAAACAGGCAAATTGCGATTCCAGGAGTATTTCATGCAGCGCAAGATTTTAATGAGTGATTTTGTAGGGTGCTAGAATAATGTCCCCAGCAGGGTATGTAGTGGAAATCTCAGAGTTATATGGTGATAGGTGACATCTAGAGGTAGAAAGGGAGATCCCGGCTGGAAGAAATCGGGATGTGCTGCCATGGATATCTTCACCGACAGGATAGCCATCGTTACCGGCGCTGCTTCAGGGGTAGGCCGGGCGCTTGCCCTGGAGCTGGCACGGAGGGGAGCGAAGGTGACCTTGGCCGACATCAATACCGGAATGCTCGATGAAACCTTGAAATCGATAACCGAGACCGGCCATAAAGCAACGACGGCGATATGCGATGTTACTGACTTTGCGGCAGTCAAGGCATTGGTGGAGGAGACCGTAGCGGAAAATGGCCGGCTGGATTATATCTTCAACAACGCGGGCACCTGCATCATGGGGGAAGCCCAAAACCATTCCTATGATGATTGGCGGAGGGTCATAGACCTGAACCTCTACGGCGTGGTTCACGGTATCGCCGCTGCGTATCCGATTATGGTAAGGCAAGGATTTGGGCACATTGTCAATACCTCCTCCTTTGCGGGCTTGATGCCCGTTGCCGGACAGGTTCCCTATGTGACAAGTAAGTACGGTGTAGTGGGACTTTCCAATGCGTTGCGTATAGAGGGTTCACTTCATGGTGTGAAAGTCAGTGTAGTATGCCAGGGAATGATCAAGACACCCCTATACGAGACAACCAAGACACTTAAGCTGGATAGAGACAGGATAATTGACATGTTGCCCCCGGCTATGCCCCCAGAAAAATGCGCGCGACTCATCATGGGTGGCGTCGAGAATAACAAAGCAATTATTCTAATATCCCCAACAACAAGATTCTTCTGGATACTGCAGCGTCTCAGCCCCGAACTCGTACGCAGGATTTTCAAGATAATGATCCAAAGGATCCTGCGTATCGCGAAGATAGATGATTGAACTCCGATATATCAGGTTAAGCATGAGGAGGGCAAAATGGACTATTTCTACGGCAAGCGTGTCTACATAACCGGTGGGAGCAGCGGCATCGGGCTTGAAACCGCATGCATGCTGGCGTCTTCGGGCGCACACGTCGCAATCTTCGCGAGGGATCTGAAGAAACTCGAAGCTGCGCTCGATAGGATCGAAGCCGCTAGGTTTTCAAGAGATCAAGGTTTTTACAGTCTATCCATGGACGTATCGGATCATATCGATGTAGAAAAAAAGATCAAGCGCGCCGTGGGTGAGTTCGGGACCCCCAATATATTGATCCACAGCGCCGGAATAGGCCATGCTGGTTATTTCGAAGATACTTCTTACGAGGCCTTTGATAACGTCATCCGGACGAACTTATATGGAACACGAAACATAGCAGCCTCCCTGCTGCCATTCATGAAAGAGAAAGGCGGGCATATCGTCAACGTATCGGCACTGGCCGGCTTGGTCGGCCCGTTCGGATGGAGTTCCTATTCAGCCTCGAAATTCGCCCAGATCGGATTCTCCGAGTGTCTTCGCCCCGATCTGGGGCGCTATAACATCACCGTGTCCGTTTTTTGCCCGGCTGAGGTACAAACTCCCCTGAGCGACTACATGCTCGGCATGTCGCCCCCCGAATCGAAGGCTCTTGCAAAGACGGTTGATAAGATGATAAAGGTCATAAGCCCCGAGAAAGCAGCAGAGGAGCTTCTGAAAGGGATAGAGAAGAATAAGTTCCTGATCCTGGCTGGCAACATGTCAAAGATCCTGTATTTCGCCAACAAGAATCTTCCCGGGCTTTCTCGCAAGATTATGGATATAAGCGTTAAGCGCGTAAAAGAAGTAAGGTAGATGTATAGCAGCGTCAGGAAACCAATCAGAGAAGTATCATGGATTCAGAAAGCGAGGCCTCTCGACCCCGCTTGGTTTGCTGGCTCCCCGTAGTGGACGAAGTTAGAACCAAGATATATGGCCTGAGCAGGGAAATTATGTTTCCATCAGTACCTGTTTGGGTATAAATAACCATGTTTATGTGGGCTAGGAATCGCCTATGGGTTGAAGGGTTCATGCCAGGCAGGATAGGGGGTAAGTATGGCTGTGAAGAGTTTTGGCAGGGTTTTCGTAGGGGCAGGCGTTACTCTGAGCTTGATGAGCATACCAAGCTTGGTCCGCTACTTGGACCGCCGCAGAGAGATCAGGGAGGGAGCCTGTGACCAGCCGTCCATCTTGGATGGCGAAGAGAAGAAAGGGGTGCATTCCATCGATGGGACGACTCTTTATGTGGACTACCTGGGGGAGAAGGACCCTACGGTTTTCCTAGTCCATGGGTTCGCCTCTTGCACGCAGGCATTCCGCTACCAAAAGCCCTTTTTGTCCGATAAATACAGGGTGGTGGGCATAGATCTGCGCGGCCACGGTAGATCAGAGGTGCCAAAGAACAGGGGCTATCACGTCGAGCGGTTTGCCGAGGACCTCAAGGCCGTGGTGGATGTATTCGAACCGGAGCAGTTCGTCATCGCCGGATTTAGCTTGGGCGGGTTAGCCGCCTTCAAGTTTTTCGAGCGCTTCGCCAAGGATTACGAAGGAAGGCTGAGAGGCCTCGCCATCATCGATTCCACCGGTGGAGATATCACAGATATGTCGCTGCAGTGGAAGCTTCTTAAAAAGTGGAACCAGAATCTGATGGATAACGTTCTAGGCAAAGCCATTGCCGATATGATGAGCGATTCTTCACTCATGTATGCATTCATCCGCTCGGGTATGTTTGGTAAGAGGCCACTTGCGAGCAAAATAGAGTTCATACAGAGAATAACATGCTCAACACCCATCGCTACTCTAAAGGGGACAATGAAGGACAACGACGATTACCGCTTCGAACATTACCTGCCAAACGTGGACATCCCGGTGATGCTGATTGTCGGGAGTGAGGACTCCCTCATGGCGAACGACCGCAAGAACAAGCGCACCTATTCGCTTCTTCCGGATGCTAGACTCAAGGTCTTAGAAGGGGCAGGTCACCTAGCGCTACTGGAAAGGCCTGAGGAGCTTAACGAGGCTTTAGATGGATTCCTAACCGAAGTATTTGGAAAAGGATGAGATCAAGAAGCGAGGCCTTTCAACCTCGCTTGGTTTGCTGGCTCCCCGTAGTGGACGAAGTTAGAACCAAGACATATAGCCTGAGCAGGGAATTTATGATTCCAGCGATATCCATTTGGGTATCATTGGGGTTATTCAATAAATCTTTCCTTTGTCAGATCGCGTGCATCTGACATGATTACTTTGAAATCATCAACAACG
>CAYHAT010000279.1:0-5182 GCA_964354675.1 uncultured Actinomycetota bacterium
TTGACAAGAAAGACGATTTCATTACCCATTACACTACCTCCGCCCTATACTTCTTTTAAGAAAGATTGTAGCATTTCGTCAGGCCGGCCTGCTATGAAGCCGGGGGTTCCGTATGTGAAGGAACCACTGGGAAATGTGGCATATAGGTGGCTCGAAACGCCCGAAACCGAATGGACAGGCTTTAAACCTGTCCATTTTCGCTGGTGGGGGAGGATGGATTTGAACCATCGTAGGCTGCGCCAACGGATTTACAGTCCGGGAAATACGCTTTTTCTCGGTTCATTACAGTTGCTCTCAGTTGCTCCGAGTTACATATATACTGATCTTTCTATAGATACGTGTTGTTCTCGGTTGCTCTCGGTTTTCCTCGCTTGCGCTCAGCTATATTGACTATTTGTTGACCGTAGGCATACCCCGTCCATCAGGTTTCTGCCATCAGCCGACCCAGGTGCGGGAAAGACGAGGTGAAGTATCGCAGCCTGATGTATAGAACCCTCATCATAGTCCCTGGCCACCTCAAGGATCAGTGGATTCGCAAGTTGAAGGAGAAACTCCAAGAGACCTTCTAAGCGGTAGTCCCGGACGTGAGGGCGCCGTCTGTGAACAGCCGGTGTTTATTTGACTGTCGTGTGGGAAAAATGTTTCTGTGGATAACGGCTGCGGTTTCTATGAAGGGTCTACTGGGTGCTGAAGGAGGAAGCATGAACAGTGGGCGAGAGTCGGCGAGTCTGGGAGCGTTCCCGCGTCTCAAAGAGCGCGTCGGCGAGTTGATGCCGTATCTCAAGGACGAGCTTGCAGACCTGATCGCTATACCGTCCGTCTCCGAGGCCGGCTATCCGGAGAATACAAGGCCGGCACTCCTGCGGGCCCGCGACGCGGTCGTGAAGCTGTTTCGAGAAGCCGGCTGCGAGCGGGTGCAGTCAGTCGACCTTGCCGATACGGCGCCCCTCATCGTAGCGGAGATACCAGCGCCCCCCGGAGCTCCGACCGTACTCCTCTATAGCCACTACGACGTCGTCCCCCCCGGTGACGAGTCGGAATGGCACTCGCCTCCCTTCGAGCCGAGCGAGCGTGACGGGGCCATCTATGGGCGCGGGGCGGCCGATACCAAGTCGAACATCGTCGCTCTCGCCGGAATGCTGCGTGCCTGGGACGGGCGGCCGCCCGTAGGCATCAGGGTCGTGATCGAGGGCATGGAGGAGGTCGGAGGCGGGTCCCTTCTTCCCTATGTGGCCGAACATCCCGACCTCTTCGCCTCCAACGTCATGCTCATCGGCGATATGGGTAGTGTGCGGCCGGGAGTCCCCACTCTTACTGTGGCTCTGCGCGGCATGGCCATGGTCACGGTCGAATTACGGACTCTCGCATCTGCCAAGCACAGCGGGCAGTACGGTGGGGCGGCGCCGGACGCGCTGCTGGCGCTGTTTCGCGCGCTGGCTTCCCTGCACGACGATCATGGTGATGTCGCGGTCGCAGGCCTGCGGCGCGAGGAGTGGACGGGCGGCGGCAACACCGAAGAAGAGTTCCGGGCTCTGGCCGAGGTTCTGGAGGGCCTGCCTCTCATCGGCACGAGGACGCTGGGCTCCCGGGTATGGTCCGGGCCGGCCATCACCGTCACCGGCATCGACGTCCCCTCGGTGGACAAGGCGGTCAACGCGGTCTCGCCGTATGCGCGGGCGTCGCTGAACCTGCGCGTGCATCCCCAGCAGGACGCTGTTGAGGCCCAGGCGGCTCTCATCCGTCACCTGGAGGAGGCCATGCCGTTCGGCATACGCCTGCAGGTGCGCACCGGTGCGACCGGCAACGGCTTTGCCGCCCGCACGGACAGTCCGGCCTATCAGACCGCCCGTGAGGCGTGGTCGGCGGCCTGGGGGGGAGAGACGGTGCTAATGGGCAGTGGGGGGTCGATCCCCTTGGTGAACGCGCTCAGCCGCGCCGTGCCTCACGCGGACGTGCTGCTGGCAGGCACTACGGACGGTTATGCCAACATCCACGGGCCCAACGAGAGGGTGCTGCTGGACGAGTTCGAGAAGGCCGTGCTGGCCGAGGCCGACCTGCTCGGCAGATTGGCCTCCCTCTCCGGATCGGGGGCAGGGTCGTGAGCGACGAGCCCGAGGATTTCGGGGCCGCACCGGCCGAGACGGAAGCGGCCGGGACCTCGCCGGATGTAACCGGCACTGATGAAAAAAAGGCATCGAGGAAGCCCGGGCGCTCCAAGGACGAGGCCAAAGGCCCGGGCCTGATGCAGCGCGTACTGAACTTCATCGAGCGGGTGGGCAACAAGGTGCCCCACCCGGCCATCCTGTTCATCGCCCTCATCTTCGGCTTGATCATCCTCTCCCAGATCCTCGCCTGGATCGGCATCAGCGCCACCTACGAGGTTGTAGCCCCCCCTCCGGTCGAGATCGAGGAGACCGATCTGGGCGGGTCGACCGGGCCGTACGATTTGCTGCCGCCCGGGCATATTGATGCCGAGGAATACGAGGTTGAGACGAGGACGGCGGAGATCAAGAGTCTCCTAAACGGCGACGGCATCCGCTTCCTTTTCACCTCGTTCGTCAGCAACTTCATGAGCTTTACGGCCATGGGCATCATCCTCATCGTGATGATCGGGGTGGGTCTGGCGGAATCCTCGGGGCTCATCGGCGCGCTCATCCGCAAGCTTGTGGACATATCGTCCTCTGCTGCGCTCACCTACATCATCGTGTTCCTGGGCATCATCTCCAGTATCGCCTCCGACGCTGGTTACCTTGTGCTCATCCCGCTGGGGGCGGCGGCGTTCATGAGTGTGGGGCGCCACCCTCTGGCCGGTATGGCGGCGGCCTTCGCCGGCGTGGCCGCAGGCTTCGGCGTGAACCTCCTCATCACACCCACTGATGCCGTGCTCACCGAGATCACCAACGAGTCCATCGCGCTCGTCAACCCGGGCCAATCCATCGGCATCACGGCCAACCTGTGGTTCGGGATCGGGTCCACGATCTTGCTCACCATCGTCATGGGGCTCATCTGCACGCGCATAATCGAACGCCGTCTGGGCGTCTACGATCACTCCCTGGCTCCCGCTAACGGTACGGCAGAAGCCGCCGACGAAGCCGCCAGAACCGTCTCCCCGGCCCTCGAATCAAAGGGCCTGCGCTGGTCGGCCCTGGGTATCCTGGCCGTGATCGTGGTGATCGCGCTGCTCACCTTCATCCCCGGGGCGCCCCTGCGCGATCCCGAGACGGGCAGCATCATCGGCACGTCGCCCTTCATGGACAGCCTGATCGTCATCATCGCCATCGTGTTTCTGGTAGCCGGCGCGGTCTACGGGAAGGTCACGGGGGCCATCAAGAACGCCACCGAGGGCATCAATCTGATCACCAAGGGTTGGGCCGGCCTGGCCGGACTGCTCTTCCTTTTCCTTCTCATCGCCCAGTTCATCGCCTATTTCAATTACTCCAACATCCCCAAGGTGGTGGCCGTCAAACTGGGAGACACGCTGCAGGGGCTGAACATCGGCGATATCTGGCTGCTCATCCTGGCCATTCTGATAACCCTGGTGGTGGGCATCATCATGCCACAGGCCATCGCAAAGTGGGCGCTCCTGGCCCCCATCTTCATCCCGATCTTCATCACCCTGGGCATCGCACCGGATGCCGTATTGGCCGCATACCGGGTCGCCGACTCGCCGATAAACATCGTAACGCCCATCATGGCGTACTTTCCGCTCATCGTGGTGTTCGCCAAGCGTTACGACAAGGACTCGGGTATCGGTACCGTGATCGCCCTCATGTTGCCGTATTTCCTCATCACGACGATTGTATGGATCATCTTCTTCGTCATCTGGTATCTGCTCGGTATCCCGATGGGAATTTAAACGCCGCCTGGCAATAGACGGGCGCGTAGAGATGGCAGAAAAGGGGTTCTGGAGGCCGGCTTTTTCCTTATACGGTCGCGGGATGGTAAGACCGGGGGGCCTCGATGACGGCGTCTAAAGACCTGTCCGACGACAGTTCGGGAAACGTGACCGGCTTCGTTTCCACCGGCCGCCTCCCGGCCTCCGAGCGTGTCCAGGAACTGGTGGACGCGGCGTACGAGTCCTTTCGCTTCAACGGTGAGGGAGCGAACTCACAGGTCTATCCGGCGCTTGCGCGCGTACCGCCCGGACTTTTCGGAATCTGCGTGGTCGGGGTCGACGGCAGGGCCTACCATGCGGGCGACGTCGATGCGCAATTCGCCATCATGAGCGTCGCAAAGCCGTTCGTCTTTGCTCTCGTGTGCCAGAGCAAAGGGCCGGAGATGGTCAGGCAGCTTATAGGCGTGAATGCGACGGGGTTGCCGTTCAATTCGCTGGACGCAGTGACACAGAGCCCGGATGGCAGGACGAACCCGATGGTGAACCCCGGCGCCATCACCACCACCAGTCTGGTTCCTGGAGATACTGCCGATGAAAAATGGCAGGCCATCCAGGCGGCCCTCTCTGGCTTCGCCGGTCGCATCCTGACCCTTGACGAGGAAGTGTATCGCTCTGCGTCCGCGACGAACCACACAAACCGTGAGTTGGCCGATCTGCTTGCCAGCCGTGGACTTATCTTCTGCGAACCTGCGGTGGCCGTTGATCTCTACACCAGACAGAGCTGTCTCTCGGTTACCGCCCGCGACCTCGCGGTGATGGGGGCCACTCTCGCCGACGGCGGCGTCAACCCCGTGACGGGGTTGCGAGTGATCGATCCCATTCTATGCCACCATGTCCTGGCCGTGATGGCGACGGCCGGGCTGTACGAGACCTCGGGAGAGTGGCTTTACGACGTGGGCCTGCCTGCAAAAAGCGGAATAGGGGGCGGGATCGTGACTATCTCTCCGGGTAAGGGTGGCCTCGGGACCTTTGCCCCTCCGCTCGATATCACCGGCAACAGCGTCAAGGGACAACTTGCCGCCCGGTTCCTCTCACGGCGGCTTGGCCTGGACCTGTTCGTATCCCGGCCTGCGGCGGAACGCTAACCCTTCCTCGACTATCTGACCGCCGCCGGCGGCTTACTGTAAACAGATATGCCAGGTCCGACGGATAGATAATCCGTTGCCCTTTCTCAATATCTCCCTTAAAAAGCAACCAGGCCAGAGAAAAACTCTCTGACCTGCTCTTTTATTCTGGTGGGGGAGGATGGATTTGAACCATCGTAGGCTGCGCCAACGGATTTACAGT
>CAYHAT010000280.1:0-5143 GCA_964354675.1 uncultured Actinomycetota bacterium
TCTTGCCGCCATGCTTATAACCGGGGCCCTCAGAGCGCATAGCCCGGCCCAGAGTGTCAGCTTCGCTCTGCGTAACCTTAGCCTTAGCTAGGCTCTCGCGGCGCTTGCGTTCTGCTTCACGCTCAGCTGCTGTCGGCTGCGGAGGCGTAGCCTTCTTTACAGCGCCACCAACCTTATAGGTCGGGATGGGACGATCATTTGCGCGCTTCTGCAGAGCAGCTGCCGCGTTCTTTGGATTAGGCAGAGCCTTAGAATTTTCAAAGAAAGTTTTACCAAAAGTAGCGCGTGCTTTATCGCGTTGTGAGTCGTTAGCCATCTTAACCTCCAAAAGATCCTTGGTCTTGTTTCTGTAAATCCGCTGCAAGCTTCATAGCAGCAATTGTTTCCTTTGTCTCGCGATCTGCAGCTTCGCTTTCCGCGACCATCTTAGCCTTTTCCATTTCGACGTTGGCCTTGACCTGATCACTGACCGCCTTCTGCTGGACTTTCTCTGCTTCGATCTGAAGAAGCGGGTCAGGCTGCGGCTGCTGCTTGT
Source organism: uncultured Actinomycetota bacterium (assembly GCA_964354675.1). Classification (GTDB taxonomy): domain Bacteria; phylum Actinomycetota; class Geothermincolia; order Geothermincolales; family RBG-13-55-18; genus SURF-21. The sequence continues at coordinate 536 of CAYHAT010000280.1, forward strand.
ACTGCGGCGCCAACTGCTGCATCGCTTGTGCGACCAACATCGCAAGTTGATTTTCCATTTCCGGCGGCATTGGCGTACCCGGAGGCGGCAAAGGCTGACCGATCATCTGCTGAACCTGTACGCGCAGCTTGAGCGCCATATGCTCATTAATGTGCGCCTGCAGATTTGGATTCTGCTCAGCAAGCGGCATGTGCGATGCAATGTGCGCATCGTGATCCTGATACTCGCCAGCCTTGAGAGGGCCGCCCATCATCGCTGTCTGGTTCTCAGTCAGCGGATCCATAGGCACAGGTACCTGAGCTTCCTTGTTCGGCAACAGCAGTTCAACGCGCTGAGGATCAATCCCCATCTCGATGTACATCTGCCGGAAAGCTTCCTGCGTGTTGTGTAGCTCAGGCGCCTGTGTCGCAAAACGCAAGAGCGCTTCCGCCCGCATCATCCGCTGCGCAGAGCTGCTGATGTTCGGGTCGCTGACAGGGATTACATCGACGTTGTTGTCGAAGTCATCGCGCATGATAGCTTTCGTTCCGCCCCGCACAGGGAACGGATACGGCACGTCGGGCAGATACTTGCCGAACAGGTCGGCGATCAGCTTCAGTTCCTTGCCTAGAGATTTGTGCGCACGCTTGAGCGTTGCCGACTGCACGCGAGTCGCAGCTTCCATTAACGCTACCGTTGTTCCCACCGGTGCGTCCTGCCTTCCGTCACCAACAGCAATCTCAGCCGTGTTGGCCAGATTGCGCGCACCCTCATACGTCTCCTGCAGCAACTGCAGCGACACTGCCGATGGCTCTTTGTAGGGCATCGTCATGATAGCGTTCTGAATCGGCAAGCCAGCCGTATCGATTTCGCGGAACTCAGTCGGGCCAATCCCGATGTTGTTGTCCTCGATGCGCATACCCTTGACGCGCAGACCACCCGGGAAGTTATTCAGCGTACCAGCGTCAATTAGCTGGCGGCGGATCGAAGTAGCCGTCTTAGCGCTGTTGCCTAAGATATGGGCATAGCCCAGACCATAGAAGCCAAGGCCCGGAATGAACTTGTAATGCACGAAATAGTCGCGCTTCTGGTATGTTTCGTCGTCCTCATCCCAGTTGCGGCGGATCGACAGAACCTTCTTACTGTTCTCGTCAATGGTCACAATGTACGGTAGAGGAATATCGTCTTCGTTCTCAAAGCCCTTGAGATCAATATCGGCGTAGATTTCGTAGATGTTGTATTCGTCGGTACCTTCAGCGCCCGGCTCAATGCCCTGCACCTTATCGACCTGCGCCTGAACTGGATCAGCGCTGCTCAGGCTCTGCTGCGGGTCACCTAGATCGATCTTACGGTACGCACCGCTCAGTTGCGCTAGCTTGAGCTGCTTCTTCGTCATCTGTGTGACGTGCGCAAAACGCGATGATGTGCTCAAGTCCGTCGTGTTATACGACGTGATAAAATTCTTCGGTGTGACGAAGCGCGCCACAGGACGGCCTAAGACCGGATCCTGATAGACCTTCTTAAACGTCGAACCAACCAGACCAAGCCACATGAGCATCTGGTCGAACTCTTCGTAGTATTCCGGCGCCAATTCCGTAAGGTAAAGGTTCATCCAGTCCTGAACGCGCGACGCCTGTGCTTCCAAATCTTCGTTAGGAACCCCAATGACCTGCGTCTTCACCGGCCCAGCGGCTGGCATCAGCTCACCTCGCGCAGTCGCCTGCCAACGAATGACAGCTTCAGCCATCAGTGGATCGAACACACCACACGCACCATTAAAGGGTGTGGTGCGGTCTTCAAACGTCAGGCCCAATAGCTCAATGCCGCGCTTCATGGTGGTTTCCCACTCACCGCGCGACTCTAAATCGTCTGTAACGCCAGACATCAACTGCTCAGACAGGCCCGAAAGGTCTATATCGGACATATACTCGCACAGATTTTCGTCGTGCTCGGACTCTTCTTCCTTAGCTTCTTCAGTCGGCTCGAAGTCTACCTCAAGTGATCCGTCGTCGGATTCGCTCATCATGGCGCCGTCAAGCATCTGACCGCCTTCTTCAGGAAATTCAAACTCTATTCCCGTTTCAGGCATGTCAACGTCAACGCCACCAATCCCCTCAAAGGCAGGACGCAACAAGTCAGCTTCAGTCATCGGTCTGGTGGCCATATTTAATCCTTATCAGCTAATTGGTGCAGCATCAATAGAATGCTGCACGTTCTCGCGGTATATCGTAATATTCTTCCTGCGGATCTTCTGTATTAGCAACCCATCCAGACTGTTTAATACGTAAGAACGCCATTGTCATCGTGTCAACCCAGTCTCTCGAGTCCGCTGCCGGGAACTGCACGCACTGTTCCAAGAAATCCGCAGCCCAAGGACGTAGTGTATCATAGGAAGGCCCCTGTGCCGGCAGCCAAACCCGCCCATTCTCAATCAAATCCGTCACTAGCCGCACACGGGCGATCTTATCACCAAACTTATCCGGGTTAAACTTCGTCGCCACAATGCCAGCACGCGCCAGATCGTGAATGAGCATCTGCCCGTTCGCCTTCGCCTCCACCAAGACAGTATCCGGCGACCTATTTTTACTTGGCTTAATCGGCACGCTGTAATTATCATCGCGATAATCAATCGCCATGCGCTGCACCTGACGCCTCAGTATGGGCCATTCAACCCGCCCACGCCACACAGACAGCAGGATTAGGTTCGGTATGCCATCGTCATTGTCGAACACGCCCCACGTCGTACTCGCGCTAAACGCCGACGTTTTATTCGCCGTCAGCGCCGTATCCCACGCCTGCAGGACGTACTTCACTTTAGGGGGATCCTTGGACTTCCACCATTTAAACCACGTCTGGTCAATGATACCGCCAGAATCCACGACTGGGTTCTGTTGGTACAACGACGACCATATGCGGCTCGTTGTCGAAGGCTGCCGCTTTATTTTCTCCAGTTCTTCTGCTGGAAACTGCTCCGGCCACAGCGCCTCTCCGGGCTTACGCCCAAGGATATCGTTCTCAATGGCAAGTGCAGGCAGCGTCACACGCTCCCACTTCTCGCCCTCTCCATCTCTCTCGCCCTGATCCAGACGCCCCATGTGGTCACCCAAGTGCCAACGGGTTCCAATCAAAACAATCGGTGTGTTCTGGTTCTTACGGCGCGTGTAAAAGTCGGCGCCGTACCAAGACCATAATTTATTCCGCTCGCTGTCAGACTCAGCCGCCTGAATACCAGACAGCAAATCGTCCCCAATCAATATATCGCCGCGCCGGCCAGTCACGTTCGCGCCAACCGCAGTCGCGTGATAACCACCAGCCTCTACCGTCTGCCATTCCCCGGCAGCTGTTTTATCATTTGAAACCGCCGAATCGGGAAACAATGCGCGATGTTCATCTGATAAAATTGTGTTACGAACCTTACGGCCAAAGCTATCGGATAACTCCTGTTTATGGGTAGCCGCAATAATCTGTTTTTTTGGGTGCTTTGCTAAATAATACGCAGGGAAGTAATGTGATGCGCACCAGCTTTTTCCATGCCCCGGCGGCAGAGAGATCATTAGGCGTTGAATTTTCCCAGACGCAACATCGTCAAGTTTTTCACAAATCAACCGCATGTGCCTCGGAACTTTCATCCCACTTACATACTCAATATAAGCAGCTAGACTCTGCATAGCCTCTTCTCGGCGGACTAACTCCTCCAGAAGATCATCTAACGAAAGCTCATTCATTTGAGCCTCGCATATTCGCCCTTTAGGCGCAGAGCAGCTTCGCAATATGCGGCATGGGCTTCATCTTCTTCCTTATAATGACCAAGCCAAACTACTTTACCGTCATGAGAAATCTGGGCTGTCCAGCACTTATTGCTTTTTTTCCAGCAAACGCCTTTGTATTTTGACGTTAAGCCATCCGCCTTTGGGACATTGGACTGATTCTGACCCTTTGTAGCCAGTCTTAAGTTTTCTCTTCGGTTATCCGTTTTAATGCAGTTTGCGTGATCAATCTCACCATCAGGCCATTCATCATAAAGCATCATCCATATCAATCTGTGAACGACATAGACCTTTCGACGAAAACCAACATGATAGTAACCGCTCGTATTCATTGCCCGAACAGGAACCCCAACCTTGACATTGTTGGCCGGTCTCTTGCGCCACAAGAGATCACCAGTCTCCTCGTTGTATTCAAACCATTCAAATAAATCGTTTGCTGTAAAATCAGGAACTATGGCCATATCCACCTCCGTCCCAGCTTGTACGCAAAAATATAGTGCGCGTCAATCCTGATTGTGCGCCAAAATACGCCAGTAAGTCATCCGTCGTCAGGTTATCGTTCATTCGGGTTCAGCAAGGCCAAGCGCTTTGCGCATATTGATGTCCAACAGCGCGATTGCCTCGTGCTTCCAATAATCTACCTGATCCGTCAGGCACACAATCAGCCCGTTCTGCATATCTATGGCAGCACGCAGATCCGTAATTATATCTTCCTTACTCTGTGCCATCTATAACCCTTCCCTCTATAACCGCCATCGCTGGCTTCGCCCGATCCGCAACCATCGCACGTAACGTCGCCAAATCTAAATCCTTCGCCGTCACCGTGTGATTGATATTCACCGTCTGATCCATAAACCCTAGC
>CAYHAT010000281.1:0-5141 GCA_964354675.1 uncultured Actinomycetota bacterium
CCTCCCCGCAGTCACGGCAGTGCTGGTATAGGAGCTTGTTCTCCTTGCACCCGTCCCAGAAGACCTTGCTCAGGGTAGTCAACAGCGGCAGCGGCAATGTGTATTCGTCCATCTTCTACACCTCGTTTCCCAGTATGCCGACGTGAAAGTCCATGCCGATCCCCCCCGAGGCGGTGTCTAGAGCGTACTTCACGTCCGGCACCTGCCGCTCACCCGCCTTGCCCATCACCTGGCGGGCCGCCTCCACTAGCACCGCCACTCCCCCGCCGGCGCCGGTATGGCCCTGGGCCATCATGCCGCCGTTGGTGGTCACCGGTAGCTTTCCCCCCGGCGCGGCGTGGCCCTCCTCGAAGAACCTGCCCGCCTCGCCCTTCTTACACAGCCCGAGCAGCTCCATGGAGATGAGGATGAAGGTGGGGAAGGCGTCGTAGAGCTCCGCCACGTCGATATCCGAGGGGCCGATACCCGCCATGGCGTAGGCTTCATCCGCCGCCGGGGTCCAGGTCTTGTGGAAATCCCCCTGGCCTTCGGTGGTAGTGAAGTTGGTGCAGCGGGAGCCCACGCCCAGGATGTAAGCCGGTTTATCGGTCAGTTCGCGCGCTCGCTCGGCGCTGGTGACGATGAAGGCCGAGGCGCCGTCGGCCAACTTGTTCATCATGCGTTTCCTCACCGGGCTGGAGATCATCTTGGAGGCCAGCACCTCGTCGGTGGTCCTAATGTCCCGCAGCATGGCGTTGGGGTTGAGCGCCGCCCATTTCCTCAAGGTCTCCACCACGCTGGCTATCTGCCTCTCGGTGGTACCCGTATCGTACATGTAACGCTGCTGCAGAAACCCGGCCAGGGCGAGCTGGCTGAAGCCGTAAGGCGCCTCGTACTCCTGACTGATGGAAACCACGGCGAACTGGGCGATGGCGGACGCCATGTCCAGTCCCGTCCCCAACCGGTCGGAATGCACCACCAGCACCGCCTTGGACAACCCCGCGCTGATCAAACCCATGGCCGCCTTGAGGGAGTTGGAGGAGCTGGAACCGCCCGAGCCGCAGACGAAGTTTGCCTTGCACGTCTTGCCCAACCCCATCTCCTCCACCATCCAGGAACATATCATGTTGGCGTTGTCGATGGGGTTGGCCACCGCCAGGATGGGGATGACCGTGTCGATCTCGCCCTTGGAGATGCCCGCATCCAAGATGGCCATCTCGCAAACGGCGACCGCCTGTTCGATGAACGAACGTTCCGGGTACATGCCGGTGGGGACCTCGCCTATGCCCACGATGGCCGTCTTTCCCCGAATACTTTCCATATCTTCAGTCCTCCTTCCGTCTGCCCGACATGCTGCCTATATCTCCTTGGGTATCTTCCAGACCCTTTGCTTTAAGGGCAGCAAAGGCCGGGTGTTGTATTTCTCTATGTACTGCTCCTGCCCCATCTCGGGGTTGACCACGCAACGGGAGGGCAGACCGAGGACGAAGCGTTGGATGCAGCCCTTGTTGCAGCGGGCGCACTTGACTATATCCTTCACCCTCCCCTCCCTGACTTTGTTGGGCCACTCGGGGTCGGCGATGAGGGCACGGCCCTGGGAGATGATATCCGCCTTGCCTTCCGCCACCGTCTCGGCCGCCAGGTCGGGGTTATGCACCGACGGGCAGATGACGGGATACTCCTTACCCAGCCTTTCCCTGATCCCGGCCTTGATGACCCCTGACTCATCCACTACTTGACCGTCCGTGTCGGGAAGGAAATAGCGCATGGACTCGTAGGAGCCGTCCGAGAGGTGGATGCCGTCCGCGCCCGCCTGGATGGCCATCACGCAGTACTCGATGGTGTCCTCCACGTGAAAACCGTCTACCTGGTGTTCGTCGGCGCTTATCCTCACCGTCACGAGGAATTCATCCCCTACCGCCTCGCGCATACTGCTGATGCATTCGCACATGAAGCGGGCGCGGTTCTCTGCAGAACCGCCGTACTCATCGGTGCGCTTGTTGGAGCGCGGCGAGAGGAACTCGTGCAGGAGGTAGCCATGGGGGGCGTGCAGCTCCACCCCATCGTAACCGGCTATCCTGGCCAGCCGCGCCGACTTCCCCATATCGCCGGTGAGGATTTCTATCTCGTCTTTCCTCAGCTCACGAGGCGTCTCGGGCACCAGGGTCGATGATCCCCCCAGCAGTCCCAACATCTGCCCCATGGTCTCCAGATCGATACCCTTGGGCATCATCTCCTCCTGGGGCGCCCAGGGTATGGGCGAGGGGGCCGTGGGCTGAATGCCCGAGTACTCCGAGCTCCCCTGGCGGCCCGCTCCCGGGGCGATCTGGCATATGACCTTCGCCCCGTGGGTATGGATGGTCTCCACGAGTTCGGAATGATCCGCCGCCTGGTATGGGTATACCAGCATAAGATTGTTGTGCGCCTCGTAGGTCTTGACCGTCTCGTGATCCGTGCCCCCCACCGCCTCTATGACGATCAATCCCGCTCCCCCCATGGCCCGGGCGGCGTAATAGGCTGTCTGCTGCTTGCTGACGACATGATTGGGGCCAGTGAAACATACGTTCATAGGGGCCATGGCGATACGGTTTTTAATCTCGACGTTCTTGAGCTTTATAGGCTCGAACAATACATCGTGCTTTCCCACTTTAAATCCATCTCCTTTCCGCTAACGCGTTCGTGCTCCTATACCTGGCGCTCCCTGCCCTCCCAGTAGGGGGCGCGTAGTTCCGTCTTCAAGATCTTGCCCGCCATGTTCTTAGGCAGGGCATCGATGAACTCCACCGATTTGGGCTTTTTGTAAGAAGCGAGATTGTCTTTGCACAGGGCGATGATCTCCTCCTCCGTTGCCTCCATGCCGGGCTTGAGCGCCACGAAGGCTTTCACCGATTCCCCCCAGGTCTCGTCGGGAATGCCGATGACTGCCGCCTCGAAGACGGCCGGGTGCTTGAAGATGACGTTCTCCACTTCCTTGGGGTATACGTTGTAGCCTCCGGTGATTATCATGTCCTTGAGGCGGTCAGCTATGAAGAGGTATCCCCCTTCATCCAGGTATCCCACGTCCCCGGTGTAGAGCCACCCGTCCTTGAGGGTCTCGGCAGTGGCCTCGGGGTCCCTCCAGTACTCCTTCATCACCAGGGGGCTGTTTACGATGATCTCGCCCATCTCGCCCGGGGGCAGGTCGTTTCCCTCCTTATCCACTACCCTGACCCTGGTGTAGATGATCTCCCGTCCGGCCGAGCCCAGCCTCTTGGTCTGTTCCTCGCTGCCCCCCACCACGTGGTCATCGCGGCTGAGCATGCTGATAACCGGGCACTCCACCAGGCCGTAGGCCTGGGCGAAAACATCCCCGAAAACGTCCAGCGCCTCCTTCAGCTTCTCCACCGCGATGGGCGCGGATGAGTAAGGCAGAGACCTCAGGCTGGAGAGGTCGAAGTTGGCCCGGTTGGGATAGGCCAGGAGGAAGTAGATGATGGTGGGAGCCAGCCACATGGTGGTCACCCCCTCCTTCTGGATGACGTCGAGGATATAATCCACGTCCAGGTGGGCGATGAGGATGTTGGGCACCCCCATCATGAGGTGCGGCGGCAGCAGGATACCCGCGCCGTGGTTGATGGGGGCCACGTAGATGACTACGTCATCGGCCTGTATACCCAGCTCGATGGCGGAAAAGGTGGCCAGGGCGCCGAAGCTCTTGTGGGTGTGCAGCACCCCCTTGGCCTTGCCGGTGGTGCCCGAGGTGTACATCAGGGCCACCGGGTCGTTTTCGTCGATATCGATGACCGTACGCCTGTCGTTGGCCTTGGCCATTAGGTCCTCGTAGGACTCCATGCCACCGAAGCCCTCCCCGTCCACGATGAAGTGCTCCACCGTCTCCAGTTCGCCCCGCACCGAGGCGATGCCCTCGGCGAAATGCTGTTGCATGATCAAGGCTTTGGACCCGGCGTTGTTGAGATGATAGACATGCTCCGCCGGAAGGTGGCGGAAGTTGAGCGGTGCCCACACCATGCCGCTCTTCTCGACGCCGATCATGGCTTCGGTCGCGGTCATGGAGTTCTCGGACAGCACCGAGACCCGATCGCCCTTCTCCAAGCCCAGTCCATACAGCAGGTTGACCAGCTTGTTCAGGCGCGCCTCGAATTCCCGGTAGGTCACACGCTGCTCGCCGAAGATAACGCAGTCCCGGTCGGGCCGGTACATGAATCCCCTCTTCATGATGCTCCACATATCCATGGTTACGTCACCCCTCCCTCGTAGCGCGGAGGTATCCCTCCCCGGTGGTCCCTCCCGCAATTCCTTTCATATCTATTCACACCTAGCGCAGCAGCATCCTGGCGATGGTGATGCGCTGTATCTCCGAGGTCCCCCCGCCGATGACGGAGGCTTTGGCCGCCCACAGGGAACGGCCGACGTTCTCGTCGGTCATGCATCCGTATCCGCCGAAGACCTGGATGGCCTCCAGGGCGTTGCGCAGGGCCGCCTCGGTGGTGAAGAGCTTGGCGATGGCGGCCTGCAGGTGGATGACCTGGCCGGTGTCGAACATCCAGGCCAGCTTGTAGGTGAGCAGGCGTGCGGCCTCCAGGTCAACCGCCATGTCCGCCAGCTTGGCCTGGATGAGCTGGAACTTGGAGATGGGCCGGCCGAAAGCGTGCCGTTCCTTGGCGTAGGCGATGCAGTCGTCGAGGTTGCTCGCCATACCGCCCAGGAAGCCGGCGAAGGCCAGCCGCTCCCACCCCAGGGAGGTGAGCATGGCATAGAAGCCCTGCCCCTCTACCCCCAGGAGGTTCTCCGCCGGTACCCGGCAGTCGTCGAAGGCGATCTCCCCCACGTCGGAGCCGACCGAGGGTGTATACAGCCGCAGCGGCTTCCCCCTCACGAAGCCGGGGAAGCCGCTCTCCACGATGAAGGTGGAGATGCCCTCGCTGCCAACCTCATCGTCCGTCTTGGCGAAGGTGACGAAGGTATCGGCGTGGGGGGCGTTGGAGATATATATCTTGTTGCCGCTCAAGACGTAGGAGTCGCCGTCCCTCACCGCCTTGCTCTTCATGGCCGTGGCGTCGGAGCCGGCTTCCGGCTCGGTGAGAGCGAAGGCGCCGATGCGCGATCCGTCGCACAGAGCCGGTAGATATTTCCGCTTCTGCTCCTCATCTCCCAGCACGGCG
>CAYHAT010000282.1:0-5127 GCA_964354675.1 uncultured Actinomycetota bacterium
CCAGTCCCTGGCCGCCAAGGGCGTGCCCTGGAACAGACTGCGTCCGCGGTGGGGGGGAGAGCGCGATGAGGTGGGGCCATTCCGCTTCACCGCCGTGCCGGCCCGGCACGTCACTTTCGATGCCCACTTGGTGCTCTCCACGGCTTGGAAGTGCCTGCCTCACCTGCCCAGCCTGGCCCAGCTGGGTTCGACGCATTATCCCTGCGGGCAGGTCCTGGGATGGTATATCGAGGTGGAGGGGAAGAGACTGTTCCATATGGGGAGTGCCTGCCTGCCCTGGGACCTCAACGCCGAGGTGGATGTGTTCATGGTCCCCGTGCAGGGGAGGACAGACATCTACTCGGTGGCGGCTGACCTGGTCCGGAGAGTGAAGCCCACCGTAGTCATACCGCATCATCACGACGACTTCTATCCGCCGGTGAGCCGCAACGTGGACCTCGGTCCCTTCGAGGCTGAGCTCCGCACGCGCGGCATGCAGGCGGAGGTGCGCATCCCCACCATCAACAAGTTGATGGAACTCTGAGCAGGGGCGAGACCCTATATTAAGGTCTCGCGCGCCTTTACGCTATAATGCCGGTCATAGATAATGGGTTGTGAAAATCACGCTTCAAGTCATGGAGGGATGACATGGAAAACAAGTCGTTCAGAGCGCTGGTGGCACGGGAAGGCGAGGGCAAGGTCTTCACGCGCAGCATCGAGACGAAAAGCATCGAGGGCCTCCCCGCAGGTGACGTGGTCATCAAGGTGCTCTTCAGCTCGGTGAACTACAAGGACGCGCTTTCCGCCTCGGGGAACAAGGGCGTCACCAGGAACTTCCCCCACACGCCCGGCATCGATGCCGCTGGGACGGTGGAGGAGAGCACAAGCGGCGACTTCTCACCCGGCGACGAGGTGCTGGTGACCGGCTACGACCTGGGCATGAACACCTCGGGCGGGCTCGCCGAATATGTCCGCGTCCCCGCCTCCTGGGTAGTCAGGATGCCGGTGGGGCTAACGCTGAAGGAGTCCATGATCTACGGCACCGCGGGGTTCACCGCCATACTCTCGGTGACGAAGTTCACCGAGGCGGGCGTGAAGCCGGAGGACGGTGAGGTGCTGGTGACCGGCGCCTCGGGCGGCGTGGGCAGCATAGCCATGCGCACCCTGGCCAAGATCGGTTACACGGTAGCAGCGGCCGCCGGGATTATGGACGATGCGGAGTTCGCGCAGTACGAGGAGAAACTCAAGGGCCTGGGCGCTTCCCGGGTGATACCGGCAAACGAGGTCGACGACACCTCGGGCAAGCTGATGCTCAAGGAGAAATGGGCCGGCGTCATCGATACCGTGGGGGGCAACATCCTGGCCACGGTGATCAAGGAGACGCGCTACCTGGGTGTAGTCACCACCTGCGGTAACGCGGCCGGGCACGAGCTGGACCTCAACGTCTATCCCTTCATCCTGCGCGGCGTCAGCCTCCTGGGCATCGATTCCGTGGAGTGCCCCATGGACGTCCGCCTCAAGGCTTGGGGAAAGATAGCCGGCGACTGGAAGTTGGACGACCTCGAAGCCTACGCAAGCGAGATCTCCCTGGACGAGGTGGAGGAGAGGATACAGCAACTCCTGGCCAAAACCTCCAAGGGCCGCACCGTCGTCAAGCTCCAGTAAGGGGTCAGCCGTTCAATCGACACAAAGGGCCAGGCGTCCACACGGTAAGATCCAGTAGGAGGTCGACCCAATAAGGGGTCAGGTCCTGTTTTCCGGTACCCCTCAGGTTATTAAAAGCCTGGTTTGACGAGGGATTCCATTTCATTGAGCCGTGGGGAACGGTATGCTATCATAGCCAAGGAATTCCCTTGGGGGATCGTCTAATGGTAGGACGCGAGACTCTGGATCTCGTTGTGAGGGTTCGAATCCTTCTCCCCCAGCCAGAATTGAATATCGAATGCGTGGCGCATTAGTCTAGTTGGCCTAGGACGCCGCCCTCTCAAGGCGGAGATCATGGGTTCAAATCCCATATGCGCTACCAGAATCAAGAGGGCTCCTTCGGGAGCCCTCTCTTGGGAGAGGCCATAGTTTTAAGTCTGAGACTGTATATGACCTTGATTTCAGGGTGCTTCAAGACCTAGTAAGGAAAGGCTTTCCTCAAGATATGCATATAACAAGCAGTCAAATCCGCGGATGCCCAAGGAGAAGCATTAATAGCGCTTGGACTTGGAAACGGGAGATGTCAGGTATAATCTTGCAGAAGGAGATAGCAAAAGAACGATCGCAACGATACATGCAATATATGACCAGCTACAACAAGATAAGAGGGAGGTTCGCATGAAGACGCTCGTAGCATATTTTACCCAGACAGGAAACACGCGGCAGGTTGCGGAGGTCATCTATGAGGAGATCCATGGTGAGAAGGAGATCAAGGCCATAGGCGAGCTCGAAGACCTGGAGGGATACGACCTGATCTTCTACGGTTTTCCCATCCAGGCCATGAACCCCGCCAAGGATGCCGGGGAGTTTCTCAGCGCTGCAGGCGCCGGTAAAAGAATCGCACTTTTCATCACCCACGGCGCGCCCGAGGAGGCGGAACGGGTCAGGCCATGGCTGGATAATGCGAGGGAGTTGGTCTCGCAAGTGGGGGCGGAACTATTGGGGTCTTTCAGCTGCCAGGGCGAGGTGTTACAGGAAATCATCGACTTCCTCCTTAACAGCGATAATCCGGAGTATCAAAGGTATGGCAAAGAGACTTCCGAGGCGAAGGGCCTGCCAGACGAGGCCAGACTCGAGCGGGCCCGAGACTTCGCCCGCAATATCATCGCAGCGCTCTAGGCAGGCCTGAGGCAGAACCGGGTCTCGAAGATCGAAATGACCACCATGTGTTGTGTCGAAAAGCAATAAACGAACCTGGCCAGCAACCGGCTAGTCGACCATTATGCCGCCGTCGAGGATCAGGGTCTGGCCTGTCGTATAGGTGGCATCTTCTATGAGGAAGGCTGCCGCCTTGGCCACTTCCCCCGTCGACCCGAAACGTCGCATGGGGATGCGGGGGATGAGCTTGGCCCGGTGTTCCTCCGGCATCCACTCGGTCAACTCGGTCTCTATGTATCCCGGGGCGATGGCATTGACCCTGATCCCGTAACGGGCTACCTCGCGGGCCAGGCCGACGGTGAAACCCGTGACGCCTCCTTTGGAGGCCGCGTACACGGTCTTTCCCGCTCCACCGATCATCCCGAGGATGGAGGATACGTTGACCACGCATCCGGGGACCTTGCGCACGATCATGTCGGCGATGGCGTGCCTGGACATATAGATGCAGCTATAGAGGTTGACACGTAGCGTCCTTTCCAGGTCGCTGTCCTCCAGGAGGTGTATAGGTGAGAACTGCCCCATGCCGGCGTTATTGACCAGGATATCCACTCCGCCGAGCTCCTCCACACATCGCTCCACCACCAGGCGAGCCCCGTCCTCGGTGGCGAGGTCGGACTGCACCACCAGGGCTCGTACGCCCAGGGATTCGGCCATCCTCTGTACCTCCTGGGCTGCGTCAAGGCGGCTCTGGCAGCATACCACCACATTCGCCCCGCGCGCAGCCAACTCAAGAACGACAGCCTTCCCTATACCTCGCGAGGAACCGGTCACGATGGCATTGCTCCCCTTGATCATCTCGGTCTCCTTTCCCCTCAAGAACCCTTATGGAACAATCTAGCACAAACCCACCCTTAGAGCGTGCCAAAAAAAAGAAGCAGCGCGGGGCATCGCCTACTTGAGGAGGAAAAGGAAAAGCAGGTATACAGCAAGAAGAAGAGTGTGAAAGCGATCATGATGCGTAGAGACATCAATAGAGGACAGAAGGGGTCCGATAAACCTTAAGAGTCGCGCCCCCAATGAAAAGGAGGTCTTACATGTACAGAAAAACGATGGTGGTGACGGCGCTTCTCGCCGTATTGGCTCTCTTGCTGAGCTTTGTACTCTCCGGGTGTGGCAAGGCAGCGACGAAGCCAGAGATCAAATCCCTCGATCCGACCAGTGGCCCCCCAGGCAGCGAGGTGGTCATCAACGGCGGCAGTTTCGGGTCCACCCAGGGCACGGGGGTGGTGTTCTTCAGCGGCAAGGAGGTCACGGTCGTGACCTGGTCCGACACGGTTATCACGGTCAAGGTCCCCTCTGATATGGCGGAGGCCGCGTACGGGGTGACGGTGGAGACGGACCAGGGTGCCAGCAACGAGGTAGAATTCAAGGTGGCTAGAGCAGCCGCGAACGCTCCGGAGATAACCTCCCTCGATCCCGAGAGCGGTAAATCAGGCGACGAGGTTGCTATCAAGGGCAGCAACTTCGGGAATGCCCAGGGAAGCGGCAAGGTGCTGTTCGGCACGGGACAGGCGCAGGTGGAGAAATGGTCCGACACTTCCATAACCATTAAGGTCCCCGCGAACCTCGGCCCCAACACCTACGGCGTGACCATTGAGAACGGCGCAGGAAAGAGCAACGAGGCTATTTTCAAGATCGGAGACGACAAGGACAAGCTCGAAGCCCAGAAGCAAGCCGTCGTGACCTACCTGCAGTCCAAGGGCCAATCAACGGCGGGCTCCGATATGTGGACCATATCGCTGGTCAAGAAGAGCACCCAGGACCCCGACTGGGAGATCGTTGCCATCGGGGTTCCCGGGAGCGGCGGGCAGCAAGGAAAGACGTTCGAGGCGCTCCTGGTGTTCAATAACATGCTCGGTGGATGGGAATGCCTGTCCACGGACGGACCGCCCTGGACCGGCGTCGAGTTCAAGGGGGAATCCGTACCCTCCGATTTGCAGAACGTTTAGCATCCGAGACGAAGAGCCCCCGGATCCCATGGGTCCGGGGGCTTACATAGGTGCGATGATCGATGGCGGGCTTTCGGACGGAGACAGTTGACAAGCTGCCGCAGCCCGACCATCGACATCGTTACGAACTTCCTGGCGTTCATGAACATCTAAATGATATACCTTGGGAAAGGAACAGTTAAACGCCCGCACGCATCGCATCGGCAGGATAAATGCGGCCGGTTACGGCGGGCGATGCACCTGGCGGCATCGGTCAAACCGCTTGCCCCATATGTTGATGATCCTGGTGAGGAAAGGACGGGTGCGGATTGAAGGAGTGCCGCAACTCGAGGCTCAG